>CAZCRQ010000171.1:0-6526 GCA_964501095.1 uncultured bacterium
ATCCGCCTTATGACCGTCATGAAGCGGTGAACAGCAATAATAGAGCACGAACTGGCGGGTGGGTCAGATGGGGTGATGATAGTGAGAACGAGAGTGCGATTTTTCATGATTTCGTGGATCCCGTGGTTAAAGCCGGACATGGTGTTCATCTTAAATGGCTCTATAACAGCTATACTTACTTCTGGCGCTGGGCGTTATGGAAGGTATTTGAGCACGAAACATCGCAAGGTTCCGGAGTTGTCAGTTTCATCAGCGCCTCGAGCTACCTTTGGGGTGATGCTTTCGCAGGAATGCGGGAACTCATGCGACATCTCTGTGACGATATTTGGATATTAGATCTTGGAGGTGAAGGGCGCGGGGGACGTAAGGATGAAAACATTTTTGCCATCCAAACACCGGTGACCATTGCTATTACGGTACGATCGGAAAAAGTGGATATAAACAAACCTGCAAATGTTCATTACTACCGAATCATGGGCTCACGAAAAGAGAAGTTGAAAGCGCTCGACCTCATCGATGATTTCAATTCCGTTGAATGGCAGGAGTGCCCTAGCCAATGGAGCGCTTCATTTTTACCAGGCGGCGAGGGAGACTATTTCAGATGGCCGCTGATCTTTGATTTGTTTCCATGGCAACATTCTGGTTCGCAGTTTTTCCGTAATTGGCCCATCGCTCCTGACAAAGAAACCTTAAGAATGCGTTGGCAAGCGCTCTTGAGAGCCGATGACCGAGCTAAAGTGTTTAGGGAAAGTCGTGATCGGAAAATTAACCGAACCTATTTACCCTTATTTGAAGATCAACAAACCGATGAACCAATAGCTGATTTGTTACCTTCTTCACCTCCTCCACCGATTGTGAGATATGGATTTCGGTCTTTAGATCGACAATATACGTTTTTTGATAGCCGTATTGGTGATGTAATGAAACCGGTCTTATGGAATAGCATCGGAGAACCGCGTCATTCACGACAATTGTTTATTACAACCCAACGTGGACAGGTGCTAGGAAATGGTCCCACATTAATGGCAACGCATACTGTACCAGATTTCAACTTTTTCTGTGGACGTGCTGGAGGTGCTATACCCCTCTACCGCTTATCAGATGCGTCGGAGGCGAACATTCTACCTGATTTGCTGGAACTACTAGACAAGGTTTTCAAGAGTGTTTTAGCACCAGAGAATTTTCTCGCTTACGTTTATGGCTTACTAGCTCAACCAGCGTTCACTGAGCGTTTTACAAAGGAGCTGGAAACCCGTGAGTTGCGTGTACCCATAACAAAGAATGCCAAATTATTTAAGAAAGTAAGCGACCTTGGCACGCGATTACTCTGGCTGCATACCTACGGCGAGCGCTTTGTCCCCGAAGGTAAAAGACGCGGACAGGTTCCAACCGGCTTGGCGAAGTGCCGCAAAGCGATCCCCTCGGACCCGGAAAATTACCCGGAAACCTTCACTTATGCTCCCGCAACCCAGACACTCCATGTCGGTAGGGGAGAATTTGCTCCTGTTTCACCGGAGGTATTTACCTTCGAAGTCTCGGGATTGAAGGTTGTTCAATCGTGGTTGAAGTACCGCATAAAGAAGGGCGCGGGTAAAAAATCCTCACCGCTGGACGACATTCGACCCGAGCATTGGACCAGCCAATTTACGACAGAACTGTTGGAATTGCTCTGGGTGCTGGAAGCTACTTTAGAATGTTATCCCGAACAGGCGAAATTGCTGGAAGCGGTTGTTGCCGGACCCTGCTTTCAGGCGGATGAACTGCCTGAAGTTCCCAAGGAAATGCGCAAACCTCCGGCTCCGCGTTCCGCCAACTGTGATCTATTCGATGGACTCTACGATGAATGAGGTGTCAAAGGAGAATTCTTCTCCGGAGAACGAATATCCCCGGAGAAATAGAATCTACATTCCTCCGAGTGACCCGAATATTCGCGCCGCTATCAGAATGGCGGCGATTAAACAGTCGCTCGAAATAAAGAAACGACGCCTGGAACGCGAAGAACGGTGGGAGGAAGAGCGAAAATGGATGAGTGTGCACCGTAAGCGGTATACTCTGATCGGTCTGGGGTTGGCGATGATCGCAATTTTTATCTATGCGGTAGTCCATTTGATGAGTCCCAGTCTGATAGTTCAGCTTGAAAACGGATCGGGAACTGTTCTGTTGGATGATACGCCAATTGGTCGGACTGGAGAGATGAAGCGAATGCTGCGCCTCGGCGAACATACAGTTAAAGTGATCCCTTCGGATTCCACTTTAAAAGTTACGCCAGATTCAATTATTGTCAACCTCCGTTACGCACTGGAGCCAGAGATGGTATCGTTCAAGATTCTGCCATGAATGCGGATTAGGGATGCCGGATTTGAGATTGTGAATTTGAGATTGTAGATTGTGAATGGCTGATGTTGGAGTAAGCAATCCGAAATCCATGATCTGCAATTCAAGAGCAAAGATACTTTATAAGACAGATCTGAGTAAAACCTTGCACGATTGATTTGGAGGGAGTATGAAACGGCGTTATGGGGCGTGGATCTCGATGATCTTCGCCATATTTTCCGGATCGCTATGGGGACAAACGACCACTAATATAGATGAACTACATCGATTGAGCCGGGAGTTCACCGCACGATACGAACAACGTCGGGGTGCGGAATTTGAGCGGTTATATTCGATGACGACAGGACCGCAGGGACGTTTGAATGCGAATCCCGACTTTGCATTGATCGGGATCGACGAGCGCGGGCGACCGATAATCTATCGTGTGCATAACATCGACGCTGCGGCGACCATCAGCACCGATGAGGTGTGGCCCGGGGGTGCTTCCGGATACAACCTCACGGGAGTCAACACGGAAGTGGGGGAGTTGGGGATCTGGGATGGCGGAGCGGTACGCGGCACCCATCAGGAATTTGGCATCCGTGTACTCCAGATGGATAATGCTGGCGATTTCAGCAGCCATGCGACTCATACATCCGGCACCTTGATTGCCTCAGGAGTTCAGGGGAATGCCCGCGGGATGAGTTACCAGGCGCCCTGGCTCAGCGCTTATGATTGGAATAACGATACGGGCGAGATGGCGCAGGCGGCGACGGAAGGATTGAAAGTCTCCAGCCATTCTTATGGCGTCGCCGCCGGTTGGGACACCGATGGGCAGGATTGGTATTGGTTCGGCGATATGAATATCTCGGAATCCGAGGATTATACATTTGGCTATTATGACAGCGGCGCTCGCAGTTGGGATCAGGTTGCCTACAACGCACCTTATTATACAATATGTACCTCGGCAGGGAATGACCGTGGTGATGGTCCTATGCAGCAACCGATTGAGCACTATGTCTATACCGGCGGCGGATGGGTGCTCAGCCATGTTGTTCATGAGCGTGACGGCGGCGCGGATGGATTTGACTGCATCATCTCCTGGGGGAATGCAAAGAATATCATCACGGTTGGAGCGGTCGAAGATGTACCGGGCGGCTATAACGGTCCGGGAAGCGTTCGAATGACCTCCTTTAGTTGCTGGGGACCTTCCGATGACGGGCGAATCAAGCCTGATATCTGTGCAAATGGTGTTCAGCTCTATTCCTCAATTGCCACCGGTGATGCGGCATACGCGCGCTATAGCGGCACTTCGATGTCCTCGCCGAACCTGGCGGGCTCGATCAACCTTCTGGCGCAGTTCTATAAAGAGACCCACGGTGAAGAAGCCCCACGAGCATCGACAATCAAGGCTCTACTTGCCCACACCGCCGATGAATGCGGCGCCCATGCCGGACCTGACTATTCCTACGGCTGGGGATTGGCGAATATCTGGCACGCTGCCGATGTGATTCATGACGATGAGGAGGATGCCTTTAGGATCATCGAGGCGGAACTGCACAATCATGAGCAGCATAATTACTTTTACCTGTCGGATGGCGAGGAGCCGATCACAGTCACCATCAGTTGGACAGACCCTCCAAGCAGTGTTTCTCCCGCCGCACTGAATGAACGTACCTCCAAACTGGTCAACGATCTCGATGTCCGCCTCGTACACCTGAATCCGGAAATCACCTTCTTCCCTTATGTCCTCGATCCCGATAATCCTGGCGAGGCAGCCACGATGGATGATAATGTCGTTGACAACGTCGAGAAAATCTATCTTGCTGCGGCTCCGGAAGGGATGTACCGCATTGATATATCGCATAAAAATGAACTGTATCTCACCCAATCACAGGTTTACAGCATCATCGTGAGTGGTGTGGAATGGACTCCTGATCCCCGCATTCCGCCGGAGAATCTCGTTGCGACATTAGATGAAGCCACCGGCGCGGTCAACCTGAACTGGGGGTTCCCAATTGAACTGGATGAATTTATCGAGTTCAAGATTTATCGCGATGGTGAGCTGATCGGAACATCTGGGCAACCGGAAGCGGAAGATACATTGGAGGAGTTCGGTTCGTACTCCTACACCGTCACGGCACTGTGGACAGAGGGAGAATCATTGCCCACAGGTCCGGCGCAGGTGGTGTGGTTAAGTCCGGTATCTCCACGGTTCCTGCAGCTTGCCGATTATAATCCCAACACTGGCGAGGTGGCACTTCACTGGCGTCATTACCGCGATTCGGAACGCGCTTATGACGATGGGGTGAATGAAACCAGCCGACGTTTCAACCTCCAGGGTGGAATTTTCGCCCAACGATTCACGGAGGAAGAACCGGGGATGGTACTGCAAATCGGCGCTTATTTAATCGGGACAGAGATCGCCCCATTCGGTGAGATGCAGTGGCTGCTCTATGCTCAGGGGAATAACGCCACTGCTCCGGGCAATTTAATTTATGAATCCGAACCGCTACTGCCGGATACAACTGGCTGGACTTGGATCGATCTTGGTCTCGAAGGGCTTGAACTGCCCGAAGGTGGTGATTTCTGGATTGGACTTGAGTGGCGGGTCGCCGGGCATACCGATCTCGGATGGGATACGAGTGGAGAACTTTTCCAGCGCGGATTCTTCTCGACAAATGGGATTGCCTGGCAGCCGACGATCGGTCCACTGGCGGGAAATCCAATGATCCGTGCCATCTATGGGGTCGCCGAGACTATTGCCCCTCAGGAACTGGACGCCTTGCTTGGCTATACGATTCTTCGTGACGGAGAAAATATCGGTGCCGCGAACGATTGGGAATATCACGATCTCCTGCCAGCGCCGGGCAGATATGGATATGTCGTGAGGGCAGAGTACGATCAGGGATATGCCGATTCGGACATTCTCTATGTCCAGCATGGCGAAGCTGCTCCGCTGGTCATACCCTTGCAAGGACGTTACTTCGAGCTGATCTCGACCAACCTGGTTCCTCCCGATCTGAATGCGATGAATCTCTTTGGTGGGATTCCGCATCTCGAAATTGTCTACCAGAATGATGGCGGGATTGTGCTTCCTCCGATCATCAATACGATTGGAGATATTTCAGTCACCCAGGGCTACCAGATCTATTGCTCCGCCGCTTCCGAAATGACTTTTACCGGCACTCCGGTAGATCCGGGGATTGAATTCAGCCTCTTTACCAACACTTGGAACTGGCTGGCGTATCCACTCCAAGCGCCTGTGGCGGTGGAGGCAGCTCTCTCCGAGATCACCGATGAAATCGTGATTGTCATGACCGACGATGGCGGGATGTGGATACCTCCGGTGATTAACACGCTTGGAATGATGGAGCCGGGGGAGGGGTACTTTGTTTTTGTCGATAACGACGTGACCTTCCAGTACACTGCGGGGAATCTTTTCACTTCGATGACAGTCGATCGACCTGGCGGATTTGATGATGTATCGGCAGTTTCGCAAGGTTCTACGCTTCAGCCGGGTCTTGTGCCGTCACCTATTCCTACAGGACAGCCTTATGCCGTGCTGGTGACACTTTCTGAGGAGTTGCGGAATCGGGGAGTGTCGATTATCGAACTGTATGACCAGGATTTGCTTGTTGGCGCCGCTGCGGTAAACAATGACGGTGAGTTAATCCCGGTCATTGCCTGGCATGGCTCACCGGAGTTCAATCTGCCTGGTTTCATTACAGGACATCCGATCCAGGCGCGTCTCTTTACGATAAACAGGAGAGAGCTTCCCTGCCGGATCGGGGGAAGAACACCCGAATTTGGCGAAGGAGCTTACGCGGAAATCAACCTTAATTCGGACAGTTCAGAGCTTCCCGATGAATTTACAGTCAGACCCGCTTATCCGAATCCATTCAATCTTGAACTGAAGGTTGAATTCAGCATTCCCGCGGATGGCAATGTCTCCTTCACGGTGTTCAATGTAATCGGGCAGGTTGTTTTCTCACGTGAAGAGAGTATGACCGCGGGTGAGCACCAGATACTCTTCAATTCACTGATTTCCCCCCCCTTTATCCCCCCGTTAACGGGGGGAAAAAGGGGGGGAGTGAATGCAGTCAGCGGATTGTATTTCTTGAAACTGGAGTACCAGGGGCAGGTCAATACGCAGAAGGTTTTACTTCTTAAATAAAGGCTACAGGTTACAGGCTACAGGCTTCAGACCTGG
>CAZCRQ010000172.1:0-6525 GCA_964501095.1 uncultured bacterium
AAACCTACTCCTGGCAGAAGATGGCGCTGAGGTGGGAAAGGTTGTTTACGCGGTTAAAGGTATCGCAGATTTGGTAAAACATTTGAGAAAAGTATAGGATTACTTAAAAAACGACGAACAATCGAGAAAACAATCATGCATGAAAATGCGGTGGTGCTGCTAAGCGGGGGGATCGATTCCAGCACCACACTGGCAGCAGCGAAACGGGATGGTTTTACGACCTACGCCCTGACCATCGATTACAACCAGCGTCACAAGATCGAATTGACCGCCGCTTGTAAAATCGCGAAGCATCTCGAGGTAGAGCAACACAAGATCATCTTCCTCGATCTGAGAACCTTTGGCGGCTCCGCACTGACCTCCAACCTCACAGTACCGAAAAATCGCACTTTAAGCGATATTGTTAATCCTGCCATAGCCTGGAAAGCGGGAATCCTGGAAAAACTTACCGAAAAAGAGATTTTGCCACAGGGGATTCCCCTAACTTATGTTCCGGCGAGAAACACGATTTTTCTCGCGCTCGCTCTTGCCTGGGCGGAGGTTTTGGATGCATTCTCCATCTTTATCGGGGCGAATGCGATCGATTACTCCGGCTATCCGGATTGCCGTCCCGAATTTATTCAAGCGTTTCAACAGACGGCGAACCTGGGGACAAAACGCGGGATAGAAGGCGCACCGTTCCAGATAAAGGCTCCCTTGATAAATATGACCAAAGCGGAAATTATTCAATTGGGAGTTAGTCTCGGCGTAGATTACTCCCTCACTTTTAGTTGTTATGATCCCTCACCACGTGGAGAAGCCTGTGGAGCATGCGACAGTTGCCTGATTCGACGCCGTGGTTTTCTCGAAGCGGGGATTCCCGATCCCACCCTTTATCGTGACGGAGAGGCTTGATGAGTCCAATCATCGCACAGTCTTTCCAGTTCACCCAAGCGTTCGAGGGAAAGCTGCCGGTCAATGAAATATATTACTCATTACAAGGGGAAGGACGCTGGGTCGGGACACCGGCGGTAATCATCCGTTTCCAGTACTGCAATATCGGCTGTAGTTGGTGCGATACCCGCTTCGCCTGGGACAACATCGGCATCGACGAAGCGAATCTCTATCCCCCCGAGCGCTTAGCTCTACAAGCGCGAGTAGTGGTGCCCGATGAGGTCTTTAACCTCTTGCCGCCGCACATTGTCCTCACCGGCGGAGAACCGATGCTGCACCAGGATCGTTTGCCCCATTTAATCGTACAATTAAAACGAATCGGTTTCAGCTTTTTCGAGATTGAGACCAACGGCGTCATCTCGCCAAACACTAAATTACTGGATATGATCTCCTGGTGGAATTGCTCACCGAAACTCTCCAATTCGCAGATTCAACGGGAGAAACGAATCAACCCGGTCGCCATACGCACCCTCTCCTCAACGGGGCGAGCTGATTTTAAGTTCGTTGTCCGCAGCCTTGAGGATGTGGAGGAGCTGGAGACTGAATACGGTTCATTTATCTACCCGGAGCAGGTTTGGTTGATGGCGGAAGGTTCAAGTCGGCAGGAACAATTAAATACAATGCCGATTCTGAGCGACATCTGTAAACAAAAGGGCTACCGTCTCAGCCTCCGTCTTCATATCCTAAATTGGGATAATCAGCGAGGCAGATAAGAAGGCGAAAGGGCAAAGGCGAAAGGGATAAAGATAAAATGTGAAAGGGCAATATGGATAAATCCCCGATAGTTTCCTTGACCTGCCGATTCTCATTTGACAGTGCCCATCGTCTCGATTTCGCACCCCAAAATCATCGCTGCCGCACCCTTCATGGTCACACTTATACGGTCGAGATCGAAATCCGCGGGGCGGTCGATCCCAAGACCGGCTGGCTGATGGATTATGATGAAATTATTCGACTGGTGAAACCATTGGTGAATCGTCTCGATCATCAGACTTTAAACGAAGTGAAAGGATTGAAATTCACCACGGCTGAGGAGATCGCAGTCTGGTTTTGGGAACGGTTGAAATCCGACCTCCTGTGTTTATCACGGGTAAGTATCCTGGAAACTCCTGCTACTCGGTGCGATTTTTACGGATCTTATGAATGATCAAGGGAGTGAACTTCTATTTTCTCCCTAGTTTCTGAAACCGATTCGTATAAGCATCTCCTGGATATTTTTTCTTCAGTTTGTTCACCTGTTTTTGCAGCTTGGCAATGCGCTGGTCGAGTTCGTCCCGGGAGGAGAGCCAGGCAATAGTAAGGTCTCCATGTCCGGTGAGACGGTCTCCATATTGAGCGCGAAGACGTTGCAGCACACGTAATAAAGCATCGGGTTGATAACCGCAGCGGGCGAGAAAAACGGTGGCAGCGGAATCCGCCTGCAATTCCATTGGGAGATCGTGACGGCGCTGCGCGGTGGCACGGACAGAATTGGCGAAATCTTCCAACTCGCTCATATCCCAATCCTGGGTGTGATCGTAGAGACTATCCATACCGGCAGTTTCCTCCGCCAATTTGTCGAAGACCTCCTCGACATAAAATCGCCAGGCATTTTCCTTCAATGTTTTATAGCTGTGATGATAGAGAATATGGGCGAATTCATGGGCGAGAATTCCGGCGAGTTCGGCTTCATCACAGAGAAGATCGAACAACTCCCCGCCGATGACGATCCATCCGCCAGGGAGGCTGATGGCATTGCTTCCCTGTTGAGCGATAAAAGCTCGCGGGGCAAGTGAGTTCGCCTGGGCGCGATCCGCAATCCAGAGGATGATATTGCCGACATAACCATCCAGTTCCTCGCGATGTCCGCCCCACTCTTCGAGCACTGCGACTGTCAGCACCGGGGAGAACGCCAGGTATTCGGGAAGCATCTCCTCACCATACCGATATGCCCCACCGGTATATTCCATCTCCAATTCCGGGAAGTCGTGACGAAATTCTTCGACGGAATTTTTATCCACGGGCGGAATGCTTTTCAAAGCGAGGGCATCATCGCTATTAACGTGGGTTTGGGCGCATAATCCCTTGATCATGGCGCCGATCGCTTCGGGGCGAACAGTAGTGGGAACAGCACCTCGCACAGTACGATCCGGTGTGTCGGTACCGGCGATGATTGCATTCGCCGAAATCCAACCCTCTGAGATCGGTTTCGTCCGGACCTGCAGCCAGCCATATTTCTCGTCTATTTGTGTAACCATTTGCCCTCGGGAAAGCACTTCCAGCACTAGGTAGAAATTCCCCGGACCTTCCCGTAACAGCACCCCATCCCGTTGTAAAAGGTGGTCTTCCGCAATCAGCAGCATTGGAAAGGCTATTCCGATAATCAGTAAAAGCCGTAGCAAGAGGCTACTTTTTAGACTCCAACGTAACCACATCATCCTCTCCTCCCTCACAATCTACATATTTCTCTAAACGTTTGATCAAAAATTCCAACACCTTATCATCAGCACGAATATGAGCGATGGATTTCCATTTGTCAATTGCCGGCTGTCGTTGATTCTGACGCCAAAGGTCCCAGGCGTGCGCCCAATCTCTCAACCATGGCTTGTTTACCGGCTCAGCGACAAGTTCAAATGCCGTGATGGGATGGCTCAATCCCTTTAAAATCACACGTCCGATTTCGCGTCGGGCGATGGTTTCGGGCAGATCCTGGCAAAATTCCGCACTGGCAAGGTTATGAGTTTTAAAAGTCCGGGTTGCCCCTTCCAAACGACTGGCGGTGTTTACACCGTTGCCGATGGCGGTATAATCGAGACGTCGGGGATGACCGATATTCCCGACAACCACTTTGTCGGTGTGGATTCCGATGCAGATGTCGATGGTCACCTTCCCTTGCGTGGCTCTCTTTTGCGTCACTTCCTGCATGGCGCGACGAACTTCCAGCACCGCTTGTGCGGCGAGCAACTTTGTCTGCTCATCTGCTTTGGGCGCTCCAAACAGCACCATCACCGCATCGCCGATGTATTTATCCAAGAGCCCGCGATGCGCCAGGATGACATCGACAAACGCACTGTAATAATCATTGAGCATGGTTACCACTTCCGGGGCGGTGAGCTTTTCACTAGCAGGTGTAAAACCAACCATATCCGCGAAAAGAATGGACACTTCTCGTTGCACGCCGCCCATTTGCACTTGGTCTGGTTCAAGCAGCAATTCATCGATCACACTCTGATCGAGGTAACGACTGAACAGGGTTTGAAGCTGTTTGCGCTGTTTGCCTTCCACGCGCCAGTCGACATACAAGGTCGAAGCAAATCCGGCAAATCCCGCCAGGATTGGAGAAACCACCGGCGCCAGAGCGCCATGGTGAAATGCAATAAATCCCTGAACCAGGCAGAGCAATACGACTGCCGCCAGGGAAAGGATGTTGTGAAGATAGTGCTTGGAGAACCGAATTGCGAAGATGGTGAGCAAACCGAAAAAGAGGATGATTAGGAAACTGATCCAAGGATTGATATTGAACAATCCATCACCGTTGAGAATGTTGGAGAGAAGTGTGGCATGGATTTCAAATCCCGGGTAGGGATTGGCGACCTGGGAGAGCGGAGTGGACTTATAGTCGAGCAATCCCGCCGCATATCCCCCGACAATCAGGATTTTTCCTTTGAGTTTTTCTGAATCGATTTGTCCAGTGATCACTTGCGCCGCGGGGATATAAGGAAAAGTGCTCTTGACGCCCTCCTCGATTCCGGGACCAGGTGCGCCGTAATAACGAAGCCATAACCTTCCTCTTTGATCGAGCCGCAGTGTAGATGGATCGATGATGTTGATGAGACCGGCGGTGCGCAACGCCAGACCAGGGAATGTATCTCTTTGGGTATGAAACAATAACGGCATGGAGCGGAATACCCCATCAGCCGCGTCCGGGATGGCATTGCTCAGTCCCATCCAGGCGTGTTGAAACTGTCGATGCGGGAGCAGAACGCCGTGATCCGGCATAGGGTAGGAATTTAAAGCCGCACTTTTCCAGGGCAGTTTTTCAGGCAGGGAATCAGGATAAACATGTTTTGGACGCAATTGAGCAGCAAGAACGACGGGGATCGATCCCGAGAGTGATTCGGAAAACTGCTGATCGGCGAAGGCAGCGACACTATTCAATCGTTCGATATCAGCAGTTTCGAACGGAATATCGAACATCACCACCAGAGCCCCGGCAGATTCTGCCACACGCACCAAATTCGCCCATAAATCACGTGTCCAGGGCCACGAGACCCCGAAGGAAGGATCGTCGAAGAACTCCATGCTCTGTTGATCAATCGCCACCAATACAATGCGCGGGTCGGGAGTATGGAAGCGTGCATCGAGACGAGTCATCACATCCCGCAGGTTGATCTCCTGACGGTCAAACACTCCCAAAGCGCTCAGAATTGCCACCAGAAACACCATGATGCCGCCAGTGAGTACCGGCAAATGCTTTTTCAATGGAGTGTTCTTTTTCATGGATGAGGATAATTATAGTTAGCGCGCGGAAACACAGTACCTATTAGATTTATTGGATTTATATGACATATTGAACCGAACAATTATCAATAAGTGACCGCCCGGACAATCACGGTTTTATGCTTAGTTTCCGGGTCTATGCTTCTTGCCAGGGTCTGCACATTGTGCAGCCAAATATCGGTTTCAATCAAAAATGTACCGCTGGAATAGAAATTGACATCCTTTTCCAAAATCTTGATTTCCGAAAAAGTAAGCGCCATCTCCCGGCGCGCGCTGCGTTCAGCTTCTTCCCAGCTTGAACTCTGGTAGTGATAATCCTGCCCGGTTCCGAGTGAGACAAAATACCCTTCTTTTTTAAAGGCGCTTAGCTCAGGGAGACCGGGATCAATAGTCCAATCAGTATCTACCTCTATTTTTTTCGTACCCACCAGCATCACCACTAGTTCGATTGTCGCTGCGGAATCGATCCGCACCAAAGATTTTGCAAATCCTTCAAAGGCGGAGGAATCGACGATAAAATCAAACTTGCTGCCGGCGGACATCATCCCTTCGGGTGTCTCCAACATTGCACGTCCACCGATCACATGGCTCTCACAATCGACAAAGAGACGCCAGGCGGCGCTGTCATAAGCCTCTTGGTAGCTGGAAGAGATATTGGCGTAAGGTGTGCTGTACCCAACACTCAATAAAACGCCTGGCTCTACCGGAGTTTGCCAGAACCAGGCGGGCATCATAATCGGCTCCGAGGCGTGAGCTATGTGAGCAAAAATAAACATCGATAAGGGAGACAGAAAAAGAACTGTCAGGAGCAAAATCAGGCGATATTGTTTTTTCAGCACGATCAAGCCTCCGGCTCTTTAATAAAATCTTTGTTGAAATGCTGTATTTCAAAGGGAGAAGAAATTCGGTGATAAGATAATTGCGGACGGACGGTGATCAAAGAATGGTGGATTAAATTTTAAGGTTCATTCGATTAAAGCAAGCTTAAGTTGAAACTATCAATTGCCCGTTTCAGCGGGCAGCAGATAAAGCAGGCTGTCCGAGAATGGAAATAATCTCATTTGGGGTGCCCTGGACTACTTGTTGTCCAGGAGAAAAAGAGAGCTATTTCCA
>CAZCRQ010000173.1:0-6515 GCA_964501095.1 uncultured bacterium
GGCGTCCCTGCCTGCGAGGGGTAGCGTAGGCGTCCCTGCCTGCGGAGAATCGCGAACACATCGAATCGCAAGCACGGAGGCTTACGCTACCCCAATTACTTCAATACCAAGAATTTTCCCGTTTTCACTTTTCCAGTATTGAGGTTTTCGACAGTAAATATATAGAGCCCGGTAGCGATTTCCTGATCATCTTCCGTGAGAAGGTCCCAGGCATGTTCTCCACCGCTGAAGACACGTCGTTCTCCGGGTGCAGAGCCTTTTGAGATGCGTTCAACGTCATCACCCTGGTAAGTCGCCGCATTGTGATGAATACGATCCACTCTCTCACCGGCAAGGGTAAAAATAGTGATCTCGCAACGCGGGGGGAGATGACGGAACCAGATCAGTCTTTCCCGCGCTGTCTGTCCATCCCAGAGGGCGCTGCCGCGATAGGGATTGGGATATACCCCGACACGATCATCGTCATCGTCCGCCGCTACAGTTCCCGGGAAGGCATAAGTTCGATTGGCGTTCTCTGGCGATTGCAGGCTGGGGAGGTTGTTATATGGATCGCCGCGGTCAAAGGCGGTCACTGAATAATACAGTTCCCTGGGCCATCCATTCTTGATCCCGACATTTTCCCATCGATAGTGCATCCGAGCGCCATTGATTTGAACTGAATCGCCAGGCACACGAATGCGGTCGAATCCGGTGTTGTTGCCGATCAATTCCGGTTCACTCGGATCGATCGGATAATCCACGTCGTATTCTGCCAGCAGCGCCCATTCCCCCGCAACGCCTTCCGTCTTCGGCGCTCCATAGATACGATAACCCTCAAAGTCCCGTTTGTTGCTGATCGGATCGACGGCGCTTTCGGGATAATTGTTCCAATACAGGGTGATTTTATGGTTTTCCGGAATGACGATAATCTGCGGCGGTGGAGGAGCTTCGGGAAGGATATAGCGCGTAATCTTGCCATCTCCATCCAGGTCTTCTCCCGGATCAAGCACTCCATTGCCGTTGCGATCTTCACCGTTGTAGGCAATCTGCGCCCATTCAGCGTTGCGGTAAAGGTTTGCCCGCCGTTCCTCGGAATCGGCGCCGGAGCCGTTCCAGCGTGCCGCAATAATCGCCACAGCGACTTTAAACCGCTGCCCCGGCGCCAAATGCGGCATCGGTCCGCAAGAGAGAAATATCATCCAGGAATCCTGAGAATCACCTGAACTGGGAATGATCAGGTAATTGCCGTGAGAACCCATGAAATTATAACGCTCCTCTTCATCCTGCGGCATGGGGAAATCGGCGGAATAAGATGAGCCTTGCCAGGTCCATTGATGGTAGTAAACGTTCCAATTGTCCGTACGCGGTTGTGCCCCTAAAATTTTCACGCCGAGATAGCTTTGCGACCAGCCGGCATCTCCGCCATAATCATACTGCAACGCCAGGTGACGCTGGGGATCATAATCATTCAGATTGTTATACCAGGAGAAACGTCCGCCAGGACCGCCGCTGGGGTCATACGCTGAAGTATAATTCATATTGGCAACTGAGGCGTCCACCCACATTGCCAGATAGGGGGATTCGATAACCTCCCCCAACCAGATCGTATCCCCAATGCTGTAATGCACCGATACACTGCCGCCGGGGAAGGGATATTGCACCGTCTGATCATGATCGGCAATCCTCCAGCCGGTGGGGATGTTGGTGACCGTATAATCGAGGATGGAAAAGGAATTGGCGAACGAATGGTACCAAGCATACGCTTCCAGATAGACATGCACGCCCAGAGTATGAAAATTGGCGATCTGGATGCCGGTGCCCGGGACTATTTCATTAGTATCGGTGAAGGCGCAGATCAAATCCTGATGACTGACCGCTTGGGGATCGAAGAAACCGGCATAGCGAGCGTACGGATTGCTCAATGGATCTCCAGAGGCATCGGAGATGGAACTGCGAGTGATAATAGTATCCCAATTGGAGGATTCCAATTGAATCATCCCGTTTTCGATCGGAGCATTCATCCCGCCGCCAAAAACAATTATGCTGTCCGACGCCAGGCGTGAGAAATCGAAACGGCGGTCGATCGAGTTCAGATGGTAAAAGATGGGATTGAAACGAATTGCATCGGTAGCGGAAGAAGTGAACTCCCACCCTCCATCGTTGTCGTCCTGGGTGAGAGAGCCATCATAAATAGCTGTGGAAACATAGGCGGTTCCCTGTTTCTTTCCGCCAATCCAGATGCCGGCATACGAGAAATGCTCTACCTGTTCCTGCATCAGATTAGTCCTCAATTTGTACATGCAGGAGGGTTGATCGGCGACATTATATCCCTGTCCAAGGATGCCGTAATTTGTGATTGTCAGTCCCAATTCGCCGACATTGTGATAATGCCAATGATCATCCGAGGCGATATTCTCCGGATATCTCCCCCCAATTTTACCCCAGGTGGGAGAGCAAAAGATGATGATCGCTATACTCAAGAGTATCAATTGTTTATATTTAAACACCTTATTTTATCCGCAATATTATCTTACCATCAAGACATAAAAACACCAAATCATTAAACAGGCTAAGCGAATGGTTATTGCGCCTTTGCACCTTTGTGGGGAGAAGATTTTATCCCCGGGATCCTTAAAACGCCTCACTCATTTGAAACAGTGAAGAACCGATTATAATTCATCTCAAGATCACTGCACGCTGAATCAGATTAAATTCATTCGTCTCCAGACGCACTAAGTATATGGCTGACGGCACCTTAATATCATTCCAGACAATTGTCCCCTCTACTTTCTCAAGCGGAAAAGCGGCGAGCTTCTCGCCTAGGAGGTTGTAAATAGCGATCCTGGCGTCGATCTTTGCTGAAAGGGAATAATGAATTTGTAAGGAAGTATTTGCCGGGATTGGGAAGAGCGAGAGACGCGCATTTTCCGGCAGTTCTGGCCATCCCGGCTCTTTGACTGCATTTCTTCCTGTCGGAAAGTACGCCGCTACTGGACGGTGATCGCTCACATAACCGAGATAAAGATCGTCATTCCATTCTACATCCAAACGTATTGATTCGATCCTGCCTCCGATATATTCCTCCCGGAGCGCAGTGGTTACTAACAGATGGTCGATGAAACGATCTGATTCAATATGTGAACCATGTCCGACAAACTCACAGATTGGATAAGTCAGAAAATACCAGTTCTGTGGATCATCGAGAAAGACAGTGAAGCATTGACAATCGGGCGAATCGAAGAGGGTGTCATTGAGATCTCCGGCGATCAGCCATTTGTCATCTTCACCCGCTGCGATCTGACGTTCGACATAAGTTTTCAGTGAATCGCACGCTGCCTGACGACGCTGCAGATTATCTTCCTCATAGCAACCCCCCGCCTTTAAGTGGCAGACAATTAAATGAAATGTAAGGGTGTCACCGTTCTCTATCATGCTAACCGGAACTTCGATCGGTGGACGAATGAAGGCGAATTCGGCATCCGCAAACAGTTGAACCATCTCCCCGACCTGCACCGTACGAGTATTATAAAGCACACCGGTTTTATAATAAATATCCCCCTGCCCATCTGGTGAAGAGAAACCATCCCAACCGTTGAGGTTATTCACCAATTGGTTGAAATCATCCATCGACTGAATCTCTTGAACACAGATTAAATCCAGATTAAGGTCGTGGATCAACAGGGTGATATAGTTGACAGAGATGTTGCCTTGAAGTGGAAAGTTCTGTAGGTTCCAGGTGGCGATGTCATGCGTTGTCGCCGATCCACGTGGATTTACTAAGGCAAAAATGAGGGATGGGAAAGAGAATGCAATTATTATAACCAGTTTCAATCGCGCCCTTCGTGGATCCATGTGTATCTTCGTGTCCATTCGTGGTTCTCTATCTACTTTCCATCATTATTTTCAACTGATCGATCGGAGTGATCGGAGTCGGATCGATGCCTCTCGCCAACGCCATCCAGTAAGAGAGCCAATCCCCCATCACGGTCAATTCCAACATCTTGGCAATCGGTGTCTTTGCAGATGGTTCAACGACCATTGTCTCCCAACCGACTTCTCTTGCCATCCGGCTGGTGCAATCCACTCGCTGCTGCATCTCATTTTCACCATCGGGATCGTTTAAAAAGATCACTGCATATTTTTTCGCCCCTGGAGAATCCTTGAAATAAGCGACAACCTCATTATGGTTCATCTCCGGCAGCTCTCCCCAATGCGCCGGCAATTTCGCGTTTTCATTGAACTGGCACGCCCACCGTCTGGCAACTGGAATCAACCTGCCCCAACTATACACCATTGCCAGACGTTCTGAGAGTATTTGCTGCAGAGACGCCAGGGGAGACGATGAGCCGGATGGCGGCAAGGAAAATTCATCTGTTCTTTGTCTTATAATTTCCCGTGTCTCCTCAAGTTCGCCTTCTACTTCTTTCAACCACCCTCGGGCGCAACATGTGCCAAAGGCGAAGGCGAAGAGATCGCCCAAAGCGGTGCGGGGAGGACGTCCTCCCGGAACTATCCAAGGTTTAATGCCCTGTTCGACCGCCCATTGCGCTAATTTTCCCCCTGAAGTCAGCACATCGACTGCGACACCGCGTTTATAAGCCCTTTCAGCCGCGTACATAGTTTCCGCGGTATTGCCGGAAAAGCTTACGGCAATCAAACGATCCTCGTTTCCCAACCAAGTAGGAAGCGTTCCGCCGCGATGAACCAGCAGGGGGAAAGTTGAACGCTCGTGGAATAAAGAAGCGCAGAAATCCCCACCAATGGCGCTTCCTCCCATCCCCGCCCAGACCAGCAGACGTGGAGGTTGCGCTTGATCGGTTATTTGAGAACCGTTCTTCCAACCGCGCTGCACCTGGTCACTCCAGCTTTTCAAATGCTGACTCATTCCGGAGCGATCCAGTGATTGATCTGAGGAGAGGGGTGAGAAGTGAGGGGTGAGGAATGTAGGTTTCATATCTTCAATCGATCCACGATCTTTCGGAGTACTTGATCGGCTCGTTCTTTTTCGACCTGGCAGGCTCCTGCGCCTTCCTGACCACCGCCCTCGAACTCTTTCATCAACTTTCCAAGGTTCATCGGATGGTGACCGTAAAAAAGGCTCTTTCCTGCGGAAATTACTACTAATGCGGGATTTTCCGCCCGGAAAAGACGGATGTTCACGTTACAATTCGGGAAAAAAGTAAATATAATAAATCTGTTACCGATGGGAATGCGTTCGACACCGCGAAAATCTGTAATGCTGACATTCTTTTCACAAATCGTACAACGCATCAGCACTTTTTTGAACTCCACTTCGTCTCGATAGTATTGTTTTATATGCCCCTTGACGGCAGGGGAGGCGAGGATCTCATCGATGGTATTTCCCGCTCGGATGGCGTCGATCACCGTCAGGGATGTCTCGCGGTAATCGCTGAAACCGGTCCGCGGATCAAGGAGAAAACCCAACAGTATCCATCCGTAAGGATTCAACACATCCTCAAATGTGAGATCAGCGCTGTCCAATCGATCGGTTTCCGAGAGAACCTCCTGGTATTTCTTCAGTTTTTCCGATTGATAGTACTCAAAGACTAACCTTGCAATGCTGGGCGCCTTACCGATCTTTCCAGGAATATCCTTCGGAAATATTACTTCTTGATCAAGATCCCTAGATTGGTCGAACCATAAGCTAGCATTGGAGTGATATGGCAGACTGGCGATGATGTCTCCAGGCTGCACCTCGACTAAGTTCTCTTCGATATCTCGTGGATGCGCAAAGATAACCTCGCTGACATCCTCGACATCTAAAATTATGGCGGCGCATACTACCCCATCCAGATCTGCGCTGGTGATGAGACGCATGGTGACCTCTCTTCCGTCAATTTTCTTTAGCGTAGCGTAGGCGTCCCCGCCTGCGGGTAGCGTAGGTGTCCCCGCCTGCGGGTAGCGTAGGTGTCCCCGCCTGCGGAGAATTGCATACACATCGAATCGCAAGCACAGGCATTTCACAAGCCAGGTAGCCCGGAGGTGCCACCCTCCGGGGGAACAATTATCCCGGACGACGGCGCATCCGGGCTACATCTCCTCTCGCAAGCACAGAGGCTTACGCTACCCAACTAAACCGATAACATACGATTTGCTCGAGCATTTCACCGCCCTGAAAGATAGTATTCCTCGATTCGCTGAACAACCCGTTTTATATTAACGAATGATTCATAATCGCCATTCCAAATGGAGACCGGTCAAGATGATTAAATTACCCTCTGGTGTTCATATTGAAGAGATTCCCTTGGATAAACGTTACCGGAGCAACCTGCGCGGATTGCTAACTCGAATAAGAAAACTCTATGAAGCTCTCGAAGATCGTTTTGGAGAAGATGGCTTGGAATTGATCCGTGAAGTGAGTATGAATTATGGTGGAGAGATTGCCGAGCGAGTCCGTAAACGAGAGGGTGAGCCAGGTAGCCCGGAGGTGCCACCCTCCGGGGGAACAATTATCACGGACGGTGGCACGTCCGGGCTACATCTCCTCTCGCAAGCACGGAGGCTTACGCTACCCC
>CAZCRQ010000174.1:0-6482 GCA_964501095.1 uncultured bacterium
TTGGCGGCACCTTCTTGATGCGGCAGTTCGAGATAGCTCCCACCAAAATAGGTGTAGATACATCGACCGCTATCGACCAGCTCCTTGATCGCGTCTTTACCCATCTTTTTGTCGACACCCTGGTCGCCATACATCTGGATCATGGCTTTGGTTAGATCGCCGGGTTTCAGCTTTTTTCTCATCTGGGTTGCTTCTGCAACCATTTTATAGATCTCGTCAGCAAGTTCATGGACTGTCATGGTTTTACCCTCCTCAATCGCCTCGTGTGAGTTGAGCGGTGCGATTATAGCTCAGTCCTGCATATTTGAAATCATCGATATGCTGTTTGGTAAACTCAAAACCGGTCAGTTTAAAGAAACGCGCCCATCCGACACGATCGATCCACTCTCCCATACGTTCATAAGGACGAGCATTTGATGCCCAGACCTCCACAATCGTTTTCACCGCATTGGTTACTTCTGGCCATCTTGGCGGATTATTCGGCAAGTAGGGGACTGCCAGCTTGGAGAATTTCGGCGCGCTGCGCGCATTGGATACCTTTCCACCGACCCAGATGGAAACACCATCATTTTTCGCATTGGCGATGGGCAACGCCGGACAAACGGTAAAGCAGTTCGCACAGAACATGCAATTTTCTTCGATGATTTCTACCGATGGTTTGCCGTCGACGGTCGCCGGACGAATGGCAGCGGTCGGGCAGGATGCCGATACGTTCGGAATTTCACAGATCTTATTCAATCTGTCATGATCGATGCGCGGGGGGGTGCGATGAATACCTAAAATCGCAATATCGCTGCAATGAACCGCACCGCACATGTTCAGGCAGCAAGCTAAGGCGATCCGACATTTCGCCGGCAGCTTCATCGAGGTGAAATAGTCGATCAGAACATCCATTACCGACTTGACTATTCCCGAAGCATCGGTGGCGGCGGAATGGCAGTGAACCCAACCCTGGGTATGCACAATACTGGAAATCGCCGGACCGGTGCCGCCAATCGGATTACCATGTGCCAGCATATCCGTTTTGATCTTCTTGATATTATCGTATTCCGTGGTCAGGAATTCCACATTGTTACGGCTGGTGAAACGGAGATAACCGTCGCAGTATTTATCAGCGATGTCCGCATAAAAACGGATGCTGTCGATCGAAACCAAACGAGGCGAACCGGCGCGAACTGTATATAATTTGTCTCCTGATTCCGCCACATGCACCATAACTCCCGGTTCGAGGATCTCATGATACTTCCACTGACCGTAATTCTTCTTGATCACCGGTGGAAGGAAATCTTCGTAATTCGGGGGACCGATGTCTGTGAGCCGCTGTTGCTGGGCTTCTGGCATTTTTTTACTCCTTTATCTCAATAGGTTCTAATTAATGTTAGTAAAAAGAAGGGTAGCGTAAGCCTCCGTGCTTGCGATCCACCATGCTTGTGATCCACTACGCTTGCGATCCATCATGCTTGCGATCCATCATGCTTGCGATCCACCACGCTTGCGATCTATCATGCTTGCGATCCACCACGCTTGTGATCCATCATGCTTGTGATCCATCATGCTTGTGATCCATCATGCTTGTGATCCACCACGCAGGCAGAGACGCCCACGCTACCACTATTCTTCATCTTCCAATTCATAGAAGACATAAGGATTATCGCGCGGATAGGCGACCATCTCCGGAATCGGTTCGACGCCGATTGCTTCAAGGAAATTCCCCATCCCCACACGCTGGATGAATTCCCCAATGCGTTCGCGGTTCTTGCCTTCCTCACACCAGAGATCCTGCATCTCATCGATCAGGTCAAAAAATTCTTCCATTTCCTCTTCATCATCGACTTTGAGGAATGGGACCAAGACACTGGAGAGCAGGGCGCCTTCCACGATTGGCGCTTTTGATCCGATCAAGACAACTGCTCCGGTGTCAACACCCGGACGAAGCGCTTTTGTCATCACGTTGATGCAGTGCATGCAATGACGGCAGTCATCATTGTCGATAGTCAGTGTGTCATCCTTATATGTCATACACTTAGCGGGGCAATTCAGCACGACATTGTGATAAATGTCCAAACCATCATCCGCGTATTTTTTAACCGCTGCTTGGTCGATGCGTATATCATCCCGCCAGGTGCCGATGATCGAGATGTCCGCACGTGCAATGGCAGCGACACAGTCGTTCGCGCAGCCGGACATCTTGAATTTCCACTTGTATGGGAATGCCGGGCGATGAAGTTCATCCTGATAACGCATGGTAATATCATAATTCAGCTTCAGCGTATCATAGCACGCCCATTCGCACCTGCCCGGACCTATACAACAACTAGGAGACCGCATGACCGACCCAGAACCACCCAAATCGAATCCATTCTGGGTCAATTCCGAAAATGTCGGCTCCAGCTCAGCTGTCGTCGTTCCGAGAAAGATGATATCACCTGTTGAACCGTGCATATTGGTCAATCCGCTGCCATGACGCTCCCAAATGTTACACAACCTGCGAAGCGCATCGGATGTGTAAAACCAACCCGATGGATGGTTGATGCGTAAGGTGTGGAAATGCGAGACATTGGGAAAATCCTCGGGAAGGTCGGTATAACGGCCGATAACTCCTCCGCCATATCCCATGACGCCAACAATTCCGCCATGTTTCCAATGTCCAATTCTTTCGTTGTACGACCGTTCTAATAAACCAAGCAGGTCATTGGACATCGCATTACGCTTAGCCGACAGCTTGATCTCCTTCACAAAGCTGGGCCATGGTCCTTTTTCCAGCTCGTCCAACATCGGGGTTTTGTACTCTTTGGGCATGATGCCTCCTATGCCTTTCCGTTTTTGATTACGTGATTATTTTATCAAAGTCCTTGATGGTTTTTCTCGTTCCCCTCAGGAATTTGCAATTGCTTAAGCCGTATTCCAAGCAAAGTCAAATCTATCTTTTCGAGAGAAGCGAAGCAATCTATTGAAAAACAATCAGAGTTGGAACATGATTGCTTCGCTTCGCTTGTACAGACGAACTTAACAATCACCTGAATACTATTGCGCTGATTCTCTTTGTCTTAAAAGGAAATACAACTGTATGCTGAAACTCACCGATGAAGTCTGACTGCAATTGGTTAAAAGATCGTGAAATTATGAACATCTTAGGAAATTCTCGCTTCCCCATTCTCATAATTCAAGAATTTGCAATGACTTCTAACCTATAATACATCATTCTCAACGTCTGCGCAACTAGAAAGAGTGAGACTTTTCACCAATTAGAGTTACCTTACTTTGAGAAAGCGATACCCTTAAAAATTAGGTCTCCTTCCAATAAAACAGCCTTCTAACTGAAAAATTCCCTCTTCTCTAGCATCGATTCAGACGAGAAAGTGACTTGGCGGTAAGAATAAGAAATTTTGCCCATTGTTCGCAAGCCTCCACAACGCTTCACTAATGTCCAGAACACCTATGACTCGTATGATGAGATATAGACTACTATGGAGGATTAAGGAACTGACGGAACATGGAAAACTATCGTTTCCCCCTTGACATTCTGCCGATTTGTCCTTATTTATCCAATTGTATTTGATTCACGAGCCGGTGAACTAATCCATTTATCTTAAACTAAGTAAAGGTATCAGTATTGAAACTGGTCGGATTTACTTGTTAAAGGAGGAAATCATGAGACGGTGGTGCACAGTAGGGATAGCTATATTGCTGCTGGCGATGGTGGCCTTTGGCGCCCCTTCGCCAGTATTACCCCTAAGTCAAAAGTCCAAGGTGATGAACATCGATGCTGATTTAACCATCCCAATGAACACCCCCGGTTTTGTTCCGCGTCACGGTGAATTGGATGAGATCGTCGGTGATACGGTGTTCGTTGGAATGACCTACTGGGATAACCAGCATAATGGAACCGTAGGGAGGATGATCGGCTTTACCCCTGAGGAAGTTATCATCGGGGGCGATCCGGTGACAAATGTGAGTTTTGTAGTATGGACGCGCTTGACGCAAGCGCAACCGGCAGGTTCTCGCCACACACATTTCAACCGCGCCTGGTTCGACGCCAATGGGAATGGTCACATCGAAGCAGCGAACGGCAATGTTGTGGATGCCAGTAATCGAGCCGGATATACCACGATTGGGATGGATGCTGAACGGGGGCTCGCAGTTCCTTCTTATCATGCTCGATCGGGAGCAAATGATGACTTCCATCCTGAATTAGCCTGGGAATGGAGTATTTTCCCCGGCATATTCACCACATATAATGTCCCAGATTTTGGAGAAAACATCAACATTTGGCCCCATGTTCAGTGTTCCGAGTATCAAGGTGAACGCGTTCTGCACATGGTGACAAGCGAATCGCGTACCAACAACGTCGCTGAGATGGACATTCTCTACTCACGACATGTTTACAATGAATTCGGCGACACCTGGGAAGTCGGCGACCAGATACTCATCACTGAGCATGGGATGAACATCTCCGCCGACATTGGAGTCTCCTATGATGGTCGACGCGTCGCTATTGGTCAAACCGTCAGCCGTGACATTCTCTACCATCCCGGAGGTGACACCTCACAGCATAATAACGACCTCTGGCTGTTTATCAGCGAGGATGGTGGGAACACCTGGAACTTGGATGATCCCATCGATCTGACCCATTTCATTATGCCAGAGATTCCTCCCGGTCCGGATACTCTCGCCTCGGAAGGCGACACAGTGCGGGCTTACACCGATTGCAACGTCTATTTCGACCATGATGATATCCTTCATGTCGCTTTCACGGTAGAATGCTATTTCTATCACGCTGGCACCATCACCTATACCTCGCAGATCTACCACTGGGATGAGGAATCGGATGTCATGACAATGGCGGCGGATGGACGTTTCTGGAACCATGCTCTCCCTGAGGTTTGGGGACGCAGTTGCGACCGTCCCAGCATGTATCAGGATCCGGATACCGGTATTCTCTGGATGATCTATCGTCAGTTGGGAGTGCCGGGGGATACACTCGATGACGGCTGGTCGCGGGATGGTTCGGATGATCGTTATGGACATTATGAGATCTTCGTTACCGCCAGCCCGCCTAACAATGAATATGGCGATTGGTACGGTAGAATGTGGGCGAAGGGGATCAATGTTACAAATACCCGCGGCACAACCGGTAATCTGGTAGCGGGCGAAGGACGCAGAAGTCGATCCCAGCGTTGCCCTCAACAATGATGGAGATTACCTGAACATCTTCTATATCCTCGATCTCGATGGCGGATTCGCCTGCTATTCCGGTGAACAGGGTCCGGAAGGCGATTTCACCAACTGCCCTATGGTTTATCATCGTGTAGCGAAGGAAGAAATCCTTGATCTGTTTGAGGAGCAGGGTGAGTGGCTGCCAAACTACCCATTGCACCGCGATCTTGGGCAGCATTGGGAAGATCCGAATGAATATACCTGGGAAGGCGGTTTCCTGGGGCATGGAAGCGGTGGCGAACAGCGTAGAACCATGACCCTCCCGCTTCATGGCAATTACTTCGAATTGGTTTCGACCTATATCGAACCGGATGAACTACGGGCTGACAGCCCGCTGGTCTTCGGCGACATCGAACATCTGGAAATTGTCTACCAGGATGATGGACGCATTTATATCCCGCCGATCATCAACACCATCGGCAATATCACCTTGACTGAAGGCTACCAGATCTTCTGTAGTCAAAATTCTGAGTGGACAATTTCTGGTTACGCCATTCCGGTAAATACGGTCTATCCGCTGGCAAATAACCGTTGGAACTGGCTGGGTTACCCCTTTGATCATGAGGTCGGAATTGTCACTGCTCTGTCTGAAGTCGTTGATCATATTGTCATTGTCCAGACTGATGATGGCGGTATCTACATTCCACCAATCATTAACACCATCGGTCTGATGACACCGGGTGAGGGGTATTTCACCTTTGTCGATCAGGCGGTCACCTTCCAATATACCGATATAGGGTTGATGGCTGCGGGCGAGGCGACGGACGTTTGGGAGATTCCCGAGGTGGAAGGCGCACCGGAACCGACCGGGCTTCCTTATACTGTAATTATCCGGTTGACTGAATCCCTCAAGACTCATAAGCCGGTAGTGGTTGAGTTGTATGATGGTAATTTACTGGTCGGCAAATCTTTGGTGCTTGAGAATCGTGAACTGACTCCGGTTACAGCTTGGGGTGGATCTGCAGAGCGTGATTTAGCGGGCTTTACGGCTGGTCATGAGATCACGCTGGTGATCAAACGAGCGGACGGTACAGTGGTCAACACCCGCACTGACAAACGATTTACTTTTGGCGAGGGTGCCTATGCCGACATCACGGTCGATGCTGATAAAAGCCTGCTGCCGACGGAATTTTCCGTACAAGCCGGCTATCCTAATCCGTTCAATCCGACAGTGACAGTTCCCTTCGCCCTGCCGCAGACCGGTGAGGTAACATTCACCGTGGTTAATGTACTCGGGCAGACAGTCTATAGCACTTCGGGGACAT
>CAZCRQ010000175.1:0-6478 GCA_964501095.1 uncultured bacterium
CGGCGCGAGGTAAAGAGCAATAATCTCCGTCGCTTTGGTGGCGAATTCCGGATCGGTGCTGAGGCATCAACTATGACGTCGGGCGACTGCCTTCTTTGCAAGTAGGTACTAGGTTTGTTATCCATGAAAAACGGACGAAGCGTCAGTCGTTATTGACTGACACCGCCTTATCAATTGCCCTTTTCCTTTTCACCTTTACCCAATACCCTATTACCTTTCGCCTTTGCCCTTTAGATCTCCTTAACTTGTGCAGCGAGTGAATTGAAAGCAGGCAGATCGTTAAATGCCAGGTGAGCTAGCGTTTTTCGGTTGAGGGCGATTCCTTTTTCATTCAGCAAGTGCATGAAAGTGGAATATGAGAGCCCATTGAGTCGAGCGGCGGCATTGATGCGAATGATCCAGAGTTGACGGAATTCGCGACGTCGGACTCGTCGGTCGCGATAAGAGAATGAACCGGCGCGATCAGCAGCGCGTTTTGCCGCACGAACTGTATTCTTCGAGCGTCCGAAAAATCCCTTGGTACGTTTGAACAGTTTCTTACGTCTTGCTTTTGATGCTGGATTATTTGTTGCACGCGGCATTGATTTATCCTATTTCTGAATCATTTTAACGACACGGGCTTTATCTACTTTGGCGATAAAACCAGGTTTACGTAACTTCCGTTTACGGCTAGTAGACTTCTTCGTCAGAATATGGTTCTTGAAACTATGTTTCAGGCGAACTTTGCCGGAACCGGTGCGACTAAATCGTTTGGTCGCCGCTCGATTGGATTTCATCTTTGGCATTGTTTATTCACTTATTTTTTCTGTAATGTCATCACCATGTAACGAGTCCCTTCCATCTGGACGGTACCTTCGATTTTGGCGATATCACTGGTAGCTTCAATGAAACGATCCAGAACTCCTCGTCCTAAATCCTTATGTGTTACCATCCTACCTTTAAAGATCAGGGTGATTTTGACCTTATTCCCTTCTTCGATAAATTCTCGGATCGCTTTTAATTTAAAATTAAAGTCATGTTCATCAATTTTTGGAGTGACGCGAATACGTTTAACTTGAGTTTGATGTCCTTTTTTCCGGCTGACTTTTTCCTTTTTCGATATTTCATAAAGGAATTTTCCATAATCGAGTATGCGCGCCACCGGTGGTTTGGCATTGGGAGCAACTTCAACAAGATCAAGTTCATATTCGCGCGCCATCGACAACGCCTTATCCGTCTTCGTGATCCCCACCTGATTGCCCTCGGGATCGATCAGACGCACTTCGGGTGCAGTGATCTTTTCGTTGATCCGATGAGAGGGTGTGGGCGGGGCAACGCTACGGTTACGGATCGAGGCGATGATAGTGTGTTCTCCAATAATAATTAAAGACGATTTCGATTTGTGGGCGCTACTGGACTCGAACCAGTGACCTCTGCCATGTCAAGACAGCGCTCTAACCAAGCTGAGCTAAGCGCCCAAAAGATCATATTATGAACAGACAAAACCAGAGATTCTTCACTTTGTTCAAAATGAATTGATAGCTGAGATTGTTTATAAACTAAATGGCTATATTTAAACTAAACAGCATAAAAAAGAAAACGGCGCCCGGCTCGACGCCACTTAAACAATCATTCCAAAGACAGATGAGATGCTACCAGTGCCGGGAGCCGGACTCGAACCGGCACAGGGTTAACCCCCGGGGGATTTTAAGTCCCCTGTGTCTGCCTATTCCACCATCCCGGCGATCCGGCGCCTGCATGGGCTAATACCCGAAATTGCGGTCGTGAAAAGAGCGGAGGCGGCGATCGGATTCGAACCGATGAATAAAGGTTTTGCAGACCTTCGCCTTAGCCGCTTGGCTACGCCGCCCGGGATGCCAGATTGAAATCTCCGGCAAAAAACATCCAAGGCACGGTCGACGTCCTCTGAGCGAGAGACCGGGCTCGAACCGGCGACAACCACGTTGGCAACGTGGAGCTCTACCAACTGAGCTACTCTCGCTTTTCCCCGCCAAAATAACACTATCAAATATGCAAAATTTTCCTAATAATCGCAATACTGGTTACGAACTCGGCGAGAATCAAGATTCCTCTTCTGAAGATTTTCCTCCCGCCCGATTCAACGCCTGGCGACGGAGTTTCTGTTGCAGTTCACGACCCTTCTTCGCAGTACGAACTCCTATCCGACGGAGATACCAGAAAACAATCAGCATGATGATGATTAGAATAGCCAATTTCATGCCTGGCAGTCCTGTAGGAAACTTGTGGAGCCTAGCGGGATCGAACCGCTGGCCTCCTGAATGCCATTCAGGCGCTCTCCCAGCTGAGCTAAGGCCCCTTCCTCTTTTTTAACCGAGGCGAGAGGTAGCGTAAGCCTCCGTGCTTGCGATTCGCCTCTATGCTTACGTTTTGTCTCTGTGTTTGCGATCTCTCGCAGGCAGAGACGCCTACGCTACCCCTTTAATACGTCTCGCTTTTCCGTATAAGGCAACCTGAAATATAATGAAATCCGATTATGCAGTCAACTTCAACCTTGAGGCGTTAAGGAGATTTTTTCGTTATTACACTCCGACACGTAGCATGGACATCTCGCCCATGTCGCAGGCGGGACGACCGTGCTACACAAGTAGTGCAGGGCACCCAATGAGGTTTTTCCATCCTCGGATAACCTGAAAGCGTGGAATCCACATGTCGCACAAACTATTTTATCACCAGCACCGGTCTTTTCGAGAAACGCACGATGTGCTCCGCCACCGATCCGATCAGATGCTCCTTTATATTACTGCGACCATTGGAAGTCATTACGATTACATCGGCATCGATCTCATCCGCTACTGATAAAATTTCTTGACGTGGATTTCCTTCACGCAGCAAAATTGTAGCCTGCTTTTCAATCCCGGCGTCTGAAATCAATCTTTCCATTATTCTACGGCTATCCAAGGCTCGTATACGTATGAATTCCTGGTAATCTATCGTACTGATGCGAAGTAATTGCATCTCATCCCGGTTCATGAATTCCTCATGCACATTCAGCAGAGTAATCTTGCCATGGTAGTTGTGCATCAAGTCGACAGCGTATTCAAAGCCGGAATTGGACTTCTCGGATGTATCCGTAGGGAAAAGGATATTATTGAACATAAGCGATCCTTAAACATTATGACCTATGCGTCCTATTTGACCTATATGACTTATATAGCTTATTTCCTGATCTTCTAGATAAAAAAGATCAGAGCAGTAGCCACAAAAACAACACCCAGAATGCTAACCGACCAGATCATGTACCCGAAGAAACTCGGCATCTTGAGATGGTTCTCTTCAGCGATGCTCCGCACCATGAAGTTTGGGGCATTTCCAATGTAAGACATCGCTCCGAAGAACACCGCTCCGGCAGAAATCGCTATCAGGTCGAGATAAAACTTATGCGCAATCTCCGCAGTTACGCCAGCAGCGATTCCGTTAACCAAAACCTCGGTAACCTTGCTCTCCGGGAATCCAAGGTTTCCCAAAGCGAGATTGAAGAAGGTCAGGTATGTAGGTGCATTGTCAAGGAACGAAGAAAGTGCGCCAGTAATAAAAAAGTAATGGACAGGTTCCTTGACGGCATTGACTACGAACGCCATCTCACCGTGAGAACCGGCTTTCAGCATCGCCAGCGCCGGGATGATGGTCATAAAAATACCGGCAAAAAGATACGCCACTTCCTTGATTGGAAACCAGGTGAAACCATTATCCTTGCGTATTTGCTGACGAGTGGTTTTCACTGAGAGATACACCATTAAGATGATGAACAAGTCGCGCACGATGTTCTCCCATGACATGTGCACCCCAAAGAGAGTGAAGTCGCCCAGATTCGCCATCCCGCTGAACAACACTGCTCCCATGACGCCGATCAGAAACAAAAAGTTGTGCCATCCCTGCAACTTTAAGGGAATCTTCTCCGTTTCCTTCAGTTGCTTAATTCCCTCTTTCTCGCGACGGTAAAGCAGGGAATCGATGAGATAAAAGATGGCAAGTAAACTAATAGCCGCGAATCCTAATTGGGGGATAAGATGGAACGTCCAGAAAAAAGGAACGCCGTGCAGGAATCCCAGGAACAACGGCGGATCACCAAGCGGAGTCAGGGAGCCCCCGATATTACTGACCAAAAAGATAAAAAAGATCACCACGTGCATTTTGGTTTTTCTCGTTCTGTTTGCCCGCAGCATCGTGCGGATCAGCACCATGGAAGCGCCGGTGGTGCCCATCCAGGACGCCAGAATCGTGCCGATTATCAGCAATATGAGGTTTACTACAGGCGTGCCGACCAACGAGCCGCTGAGCAGAATGCCTCCGGAAGCCGTGAATAAGCCCCAGAGCAGAATGATGAAGGGAATGTAGTCGACTAAATAGATGTGAAGTATTTCATACAATGCACTCCCTTTATAGGCGATTAAAAACGGCACTGCTAACACAATTGCCCAAAATGCCGAGACTTTCGGATAATGGTGATGCCAGAAGTGGGGAGCAAAGAGGGGGAAAAGCGCAATAGAAAGTAAAATCCCCAGGAAAGGAATCACGCTCCACAGAGGAAGGATCCTTCCCAATCCAGTTCCTTCATGATGCTCCGGGGCAGGTAAATGCTCTTCTGAACTCCCCGGCATCTTATATTCTTCATTAGCTAAGGTAGTTTCAGGCTCTATTATATCTGGTGCTGTAACGGCTGGTTCCGTATTCCGCTCTGAGGCATCCCCTGTTTCTCCCGACGCAGACTCCAGTCCGGCGTAAATCATCACCGTCACAAGGATTAACGCTAGGAGTAGTTTACGCCAATGCGACCTCCCTGAGCTTGACTGCATACGTGTTGTTCCTTTAATGGCTGCTTGAAAAGTGGTTGGTTGAATAGAAGATGGAAGTTAAATGATACGTCACCTTAAGGCAATGGCGGACTCTCTTTAGATGTTGGGCACAAAGACGCGAATCATTCCCTCAATAGGATCTATCTTATGCATCTCGAGGATCGATTCGATGTGGGATTCACGTAGCGCTTGTCCATGGGGCAGCAGGAAGATTCCTCCACCGGTTTGCAGATCGGCTGCCAGGGTCATGCCTGGGCGAAGTTCGGAGGGAAGCACCTGGGCAAAACGTGTGGTGGTTACAGATCTAGTCTCCTGTTCGATGAATTCGCATATAGCATCGCACATCTGGGGGTCGAACATCGTTCCGCTATTCCGTTTGAAATAGTTTTTCATGGAGACGCGAGGGAAGCTGCGTTCAATGTTGAAGAGGCGGTCGAAAACATTACAGACAGCAACCAGGCGCGCAGCATGTGGGATGCTCTCGCCCACCAGCCCCTTGGGATAGCCCTTGCCATCCCATCGTTCATGATGACTGACAATGATCTCTCCGATAGGTTTGAACCGTTCCACCGTCTCGAGCGTCTGTTGACCGAGCCTTGGATGCTCTAAGAGAAGGTTCTTTTCCGATTCACTCAAATGCGAAATCGGTTTTTCGATCAGGCTGCGGGTGAGGCTCAATTTCCCTATGTCATGAAGCAGAGACGCCACTTCGATCTCATGCATTTCCTCTTCTGAAAAATTAAACTTTTGCGCAATGGTAAGCGACATAGAAGCTACTCGACGGCAATGTCCGCTAAGCTGCTTACTAAAAAGACGCATCAAATTGACAAAGACACGGATGGTGTTGATAACAGAGATTTCAAGCACTTTGTTCAGTTTGTTCAACTCGAGGTTTTTCTCGACAAACATCTTTGTCCGTTCTTTGACGCGGTTCCCCAACTCTTTATTCCACTGCGCCAATTCTTCATTTTTAACACTGAGTTCCTGGAGTAGACGTTTGTTCTCGAGGGTGAGATCGTAAAATTCAAGTGCCCGTACGACAGTGGCGTGTACTTCTTCATCATTCCAAGGTTTGACCAGGAACTTATAGATTTGTCCCTTGTTGATGGCGTCGATGGTGGCATCGAGATCGGCATAGCCGGTTAAAAGTATGCGGATTGCCTCAGGACGCAACTCACGTACTTTCACAAAAAATTCAGTCCCAGTCATCACCGGCATGCGTTGATCGGAGATGATCAATTGCACAGGATTGGCTTTGATAAAGGAAAGAGCCTTCTCAACGGCGGTAAAAGTCTCCATAGCAAAATTTTCATCATCGATGAAAATCCGGCTCAACGCTTTGAGGATATTGGGTTCATCATCCAGGAATACAAGAAGACGCTTGGTTCTCATTAGCAAACTCACTAACCTTGTTACTATTGTCATTCCCGCGAAACAGGCTGTCCGAGAATGTCCATAAAGATCAAAAAGATGGGTGCCCTACACTACTAGTTGTGCAGGGTGATTATGATTCCCTAAAACATAACTCATTGTATTTAAGGAGAACAGCTGTCGGTTTATATTTCCTGGACAACAAGTAGTCCAGGGCACCCCAAATGGGATTATTTCCATTCTCGGACAGCCTGATTAACAGGAATCACTCTAAAATTTAATTGCCTGAGTAT
>CAZCRQ010000176.1:0-6464 GCA_964501095.1 uncultured bacterium
ATGGTTTTATCCCCAGTATCATTAATATGTATTACCCATTTGAAACAGCGAAAAACCGAAGAATAATTCTTCACCACTCTTGACTTCAAATCCAATCTAGGTTATTATAAAATAGTTTCTTGACCGTACTATCTTAGAAGAATTGCTCTTTTTGAGCTGACATTCTTCCTCCAATTCGGTTGCCAAGTGTTTTAGGTAAAGATCAATTTATGGAGGGTTCAATCATGCGTCGCTCAACTATCACTCTGTTGTCTCTCCTCGCAGTCGTGTGTGTCGTATATGCCTCACCGGCTCGAGAGGCAGCCCATCGACAATCATTTTCTCAGTTTGAAATTCAACGACAAACAGAACAAACAACAATCTCCCTGCAATTTGCGGAACTTCAGTGGACTTTTCTCTCGCTGGAAGACGGCGCTATCGAGTATGCTCAAATTCCTGACGGCAGGTTGCTCGAGCGGGAGAATTTTCCCATGATTCCTGTCACCGGCGGGATGATACGTATTCCTCCCCACTCCGGAGTGAGTATCGAGATAGTGAATGCTGAATATGAGGTGCTTTCGGGGATGGAGTACGCTGCTTTTATTGGCAATGGCGGCAACGGCTCTCCTGGAGTCAACCGGGGAGCGGAAGACTTCTGGTTTCCGGAAACTATCGTGGAAACTGCATCGCCGGAGATTTTTCACGACTTCCGGGTCTGTGACTTGGCGATGTATCCGATTCAGGTCAACACCGCGCGTGAGGAAGTCCGAGTCTATCGCAATCTGCAATTTATCGTACACTTTGAAGGGGTCGATGAACGAAACACTCTTCCCGAACAACCAACCCGCCTCAGTAAAACATTTCTGCCGTGGTATCGTGAGCTACTCGATTGGAATGATAATGAACTGGATGAGTACGTTCTCTATCGCGGCACGGTGCAAGTGGTCATGCGGGATGATGATCTGCTCTGGGAGATGCTGGAGCCCTGGCTAACCTGGAAACGTCAAAAGGGATGGAAGCTGGATTTTGTCACCGATATCACTGCCCATGGATTTTCCAGTACCGCCATTCGTATGGAATTGATCCGTCGATATGAACAATCTGAAGACAAGATCGACTACATAGTGATCATTGGGGATGATACCGGGCTCTTCCCGGTTCCCTCATGCTACGATCTTGGAAGCTATGGCGACCAGGAATACAGTTTACTGGCAGGAGAAGATGATCTGCCAGATGTCGCCTTGGGTAGAATAAGTATAGAAAATACTGATGAATTAACCACTTATATCAATAAACTTCTCCTTTATGAGCGAAATCCCGATCTTGAAGATACCGACTGGTATAATCACGGTTTAGTGAGTGTCCCTCATCGAGCAGTCAGAGTTGGCTCGGTTTTCGCTCTCCGATACATGCGTCATGCGATGCTGGATGCTGGATATGCTGAAGTGGACACCGCTTGGGATGCCCCGTGGGGACTGGGCGATGTGAACAACAGCATCCTGCCGATTATCAACGAAGGTGTTAGTTTTTTCGCCGAAATGGCATACATCGGAAGTTGGCTTAATCCACTAAATACCAATACCATCAACCATAATCCTGTAGTGGTGTCTCTGGGTGAAAACACCGGCAATTGGTCGCGGGGAGGATATGGAATAACTGAACGTTGGATTCGTCAAGGAACGCCTATTGAAGCTGGTGGTGCGATCGGAGCGATTGGAAATACAGGCGCTGGCACTTCCTGGAATATGCTTCAAAGTTTCATGTATGGTGTCACCAACAGTGCATTTTATAAGCGAAATCCTGCCCTTGGTGATCTTCTTTTCGGCGGAGAAATTGAACTCTATAATCAATTTCATGTAATGGATCCGACTGCCTGCCGTAATCATGCAAATTGGCTTGATCTGATGGGTGATCCATTAGTCTGGATTTACACCGATATCCCGCACGAGATGAACGTCGATGCTCCCGAGCAGCTTGAGATCGGTCAGAACTATTACACCATCACGGTCACGGAAGAAAATGAACCGTTGGAAGGCGCCTGGGTCGCGCTCTACAAGGTTGACGATGAGGAGGAGGTGATTACCCGTGCGGAGACTGACCTCTCGGGAATTGCGCTCATCGAGGTTCCGTTTCGTTTTGCCGGCGATGCTGTCCTGACGGTCACCCAACCGAATTTCGCCCCAGTGCAATTGGAAATACCCGTTACCCGTGCTCCAGAGAGAATTGGATACCAGGAAATAGAGATTCAGGATGACGGTGAAAACGGCACCATCGGCAATGGCAACGGCATTCCTGAAGCCGGCGAAGTAATCGGCTTGGTAGTTACTGCGGAGAATTTTGGAAACCTCGCGGTGGCTAATGTCTCACTTACTGTTTCCAGCGACCATCCCTGGGTGTTGAATATCGAGAATACGATCAACTATGGAGATTTAGCACCGAGGGAGAGATCGACCGGAGACAGTCTCATTCTCCTGGAGATCGCTCCGCAAAGTCAGAATGCCTGGATTATCCCAATTCAATTAGAGTTTTCCTGCGATGTCGCCATATTTGAAGACAATTATTATCTGGAAATCTACGCTCCCCAGTTTATTCTGGAGGAGATCCACAGATTGGATACCTTTGCTCCCGGTACAGAAGCGGATATTTCATTTGTCATCTCAAATGTCGGTGGGAGTGATGCCGCAGCGTCGATTGGCAGATTGGAAAGTCTTGATCCGGCGCTCATTGCGGAAGGTGAATCGGATTTTCGAGCGATAAATGTCGGGGAGAACTGCGAGAGCGGATTATATCATCTCTCAGCGCCGGAAATGGTGATGACCGGTCATCTGGCTGCGGTGCGTCTGATCCTGGAAACCGAAATCGGGCAGGTGGACACCCTCTATTTTTCGATCCCGATTGGAAGGCGCACAGCGACAGATCCCTGTGGACCTGACCGCTACGGCTACTACGCTTTCGACAACACCGATCAGCGATACCATCAGGCGCCGGTGTTCGAGTGGATCGAAATCAATCCCAACGCTGAAGATCCAGATTACGATGGCGTCAATCTTGAGTTGAACGACCTTTTGGCTTATGAAGATATAGCGGTAGTTGTCGAATTGCCTTTCCCGGTTCAGTATTACAGCGAGGTCTATGAAGAAGCCACCGTTTGCAGTAACGGTTGGCTGGCGATGGGCAGCCAGGCGGATCTAGCGGATTACGACAATTGGACGATCCCTTCCCCCGGTGGGCCCGACGCCATCATTGCACCTTACTGGGATGATCGTGTTATCTCCCCGGCTGGCGGAGTTTTCACTTACTACGATGAGCCCAATGGACGGTTCATCGTAGAATGGAGCCAAGCATGTGACATGAATTTCAATATTCCTTGTACTTTCGAGGTGATCCTCTATGACCAGGTCGATGATCATCTCACCCGAACAGGCGATGCCGAAATCCTCTTCCAGTATAATCAGCTCAATCACGTGATGGGGCAGGCAGGACGGAATCCCACGGCGACCTACTGGTGGACAACCGGCATCGAGAGTCCAGACCAGACTGACGGCATCCAGTATGCCAACAACAACCGACCGGCAACCGGCGCGCAACCGATGACTGCAGAAATGGCGATCCTTTTCACTACCAATGTTCAATTAGCCTCCGGTTCGATAGAAGGATATGTCCATCGTTTTGAGAATGAAGAACCTGTTATCGGTGCCACGGTGCGTCCTGCCGAATTTTTTGTTCAAGCGGTCACTGACGATCAAGGTTATTACTTCATCGAATCAATGCCGGTTGTAGTGACTGAACTGATTGTTGAAGCTAGAGGTTTCAATCCTCGTATCGCCCAAGGCATTGAAATCATTGAAAATCAAATCAATCAGATCGACTTCGGACCAAATGGGCAGTTCCCCGGATTAACTCACCCCCAAATTCAGATCGATCCGGCAGAAATCCATCTTGAACTGCAGCAAAACGACCAAGCGACCACGGCTTTCACTATCGGAAACGATGGAAACGGCGAACTGGAATTTTCAGTGGCTTATCCCTACAGCGATTTTCTCTGGGAGGAAATGCAGACTTTCGAGGCGACACAGGAAGAGAGCCGCAACCGTGGCGTCACCTTTCATCATAACGATTTCTGGGTCTGCGGATCATACAATGCCGATCCTGGGGTGAACAAGCTCTACCGTTACAACCGAAATGGCAATTTGTTAGGTATTTACGACCAGCCTGTGGTAAATCACAGTTCTGTCGGATTCCAGGAGATTACTTCCGATGGCGAATATCTCTACGGACATGATCGCGGCATGATTTACCAGATGGAATTTACCGGTAATACGGTGGAGAGCGTGCAATCCTGGCTGTCCCCGCTTAATATCGCAAAAACCATCACCTATGATCCTGATAATGCGAGAATCTGGATCAGCAATCCCGAGGAAGGCGTCTATGCGTTTAATATGCAGGGCGAACAAGTCGCGAACTTCAACATCAACCTAAACCAGCGGGCGATGGGTTGCTGCCCCGATGATCCCCATGGTTACATTCTCTATTTCCTCTGCGATAACGAGCAGAATAACAACTACATCGTACGAAAAATGCACCCGCAGACAGGTCATTTCAGAGATGTCTTTGAATTTGAATCTGACTTTTCACCCTGCGGTTCCGACATAACTAATGAATTGAATCCTTTTATCTGGAGCGTGATGACTGTCTTTGATCGAGCGGGCGGTGATTACATCGAAGTCCGTTCCGTTTCGGCGAACTATCGCTGGCTCGAAATCACTCCAAGGAACGGAATTGTAGAATCTAATGAGGATCAGGAAATTGTTTTAACCGTATTCACAGACAATTTCCCGGTCGGAGTCTACAATCCAGAATTGATCATCCGTCACAACGCCTTTGAGCAGGTATTTCCACTCCCCTTGGAAATCACCGTTCTGCCGGCACAGACAGAACATTTCGAGCCGGTAGAGCCAATTGGAGCACCGATCAACCTGGTCATTGGAGAAGGGTATTACAACTACGAAATGATGCAAGCTGGTGATGAGATCGGCATCTTCGATGGCGACCTCTGCGTCGCTGCAGAAGCTGTGGGCGATGAGTTTCCCTTGATAATTCCTATATACGAGAGTGGCGTCGGCTGGCAAGGATTTGATATTGGCGACACTCTTCGTTTCCGATATTGGAATGCCGTAGAAGAACGGGAGTACGAAGGCGATCCTGATCCGATATTGATCTGGGGTGAAGGGGAGCTGCTGCTGGATTACCTGGACATTTGGGGTAGAGCGGAGCAAGAACTCTCGTTTCAGAGGAATTATTTCGAGCTGTTCGGATTATTTGTGATACCTGATAATCCTAATCCGTTGGTGATTTTTGCTGGCTGTCCGGTTGTCATCATCTATGCGGATAACGGGGGAATCTGCATTCCTCCAGGAATGAACACTATCGGGAATTTAGTTCCTTACCGAGGATACTCACTCTTTGCACGGGAGAATTTTACCATAACCATAGAAGGAACCTTGATCGATCCGGATTTAGGAATTCCGTTGTATGCAGGAAGGTGGGTCTGGCTTCCTTATCCACTTCCATATCCTCTTCCGGTAGAATTAGCTCTCGAAAATATCCTGGATGAACTCGAAATCGTGCAGGATGATGCCGGTCGCTTTTTCATCCCTGGACTGATTAACACAATTGGAAACATGCAACCAGGAACAGGGTATTTCACCTTTGTTAGTCAAGATGTGGTTCTCTACTACAACTGGCGTCAGCCGCACCAGGTTCTCGTTTTGACACCGGAGGAATCAGGCGCAGAAAATATCTTGATGACCAAAAATCCTCGCCCCACCGGCTTGCCGTATGTAGTGCTGGTAAAGCTGGATGAGACGCTGCGGGCGGTGAATCCTGCCGCTGTGGAGCTGTATGACGGTTCGCTACTGGTTGGCAAAGCGGAATTCCAAGATAATGAAGAAATTACGCCGGTTGTCTGCTGGGGTGGTAATTCTGACTACGATCTTGTCGGCTTCACCAATGGTCATCCGATTAGTGCAGCCGTTCTCGATGCTTCGGGCGATCCCATTCCGACTGAGCTTATCGGGGAACTGGTGCAATTTGGCGTGGCGCCTTATGCAAATATCGAGCTTCGCGGAACCTCGCTGCCATTGGAGTTTTCTGTCGGTGCAGGCTACCCGAATCCCTTCAATCCGTCATTTATTATGCCTTTCACGCTGCCCATAAAAGGTGAAGTCTCAATAAACATCGTTAATTTGGTCGGACAGACAGTTTTCTCCCTGAAACGGGAGTACGAAGCTGGCGCACATCAATTCTATTTCAACACGGCTGGTGTAGAGTCGGAAATAGCAAGCGGGTTATATTTTGTCACCCTTGAATTTCATAAGCAGGTGCATACGCAAAAGATGATTTTAATGAAGTAAACAATTGGTAAACAATTGGTAGCGTAAGCCTCCGTGCTTGCGAGAGTGGTGAGGGGTAGCAGGTAGCCTGGA
>CAZCRQ010000177.1:0-1102 GCA_964501095.1 uncultured bacterium
TTTTCCGGTTTATGTTTCAATTTCCCTGGACGACGGAGCGTCCAGGCTACCTGCTTGTTGTGTCGGGTGACTATAATTTTAAAATGCAACTCATTGTATTTCAGAAGAATAGCTATTCGTTTATATTTCCTGCACAACAAGTAGTGCAGGGCACCCACCTGAAAGTCAAACCGCAAGCACGGGAAACCGCAAGCACGGAGGCTTACGCTACTGCACCACTCTCAGGTTGCGATGGTGAAAATAGGTCGCCATTGAGTAATAGAGGTAGGATGAAAACAGTTCTTCGTTAATCGGTACGTTAAGCGCCTTTTCCATTTCTTTACTTAACACAGTTTTTCTCCTTAGTTATGATTTGTTGTTATTATTGCTGCAATTTAAGCCAGCCTTATAATTGTATTAACTGAACTCATCCGTCTTTGCTCTTTTCATGTTCGGAATCAGATCGATTCTCTTTAAGGCATCGTGGACAAAGTCCGGTAAAATCAAGACAAAATCCTTCAATCTTATACCCACTGCGATCAAGGAAAGAATGGGATAGTGGAAACTCAACTTTATCAATCACATCGCCGACAGAACCGCATCCAACGCATCGTACATGAAAATGGGGCTGAACATTCCCGTCAAAGCGACGACGACTGCCCACGGCATCGAGGATTAGCACCTCACCCTGTTCCGCCAACAGTTCCAGGTTTCGATATACAGTACCCAGACTTATTCGAGGCAGATACTGCCGCACGATCTCATACAATTCATCCGCTGTCGGATGAGAGGTCAGTTTGCACAGCTCAGCCAAGATAATTTTTCGTTGACGGGTTTGGCGGTGTTTCACTGTTTATTTCCAGGTCTCGTGGACTTTACCCACCAAGTCAAAGCCAGGTTTCAAGGTTTGACCACCTGGGCGCCAATCGCAGGGAATCGCACCGTCACTCTCCCGGGCAAACTGGAATGCTTGAATTTTCCGCAATAACTCCTCCGCGCTCCTCCCGACATTAGTCGCGAAAATCTCCGAAGACTGCAACACCCCATCCGGATCGATCAGAAATGTGCCACATAATGCTATTAGTAATCATTACTAATATGGCTTCATTCTACCTACTAGTCA
>CAZCRQ010000177.1:1112-6439 GCA_964501095.1 uncultured bacterium
CTGACTCTCGAGTTCTCAGGCGTGTTTAATAAGTCACCATTTTATTTAAAACCTGGTATAAGAGGAAAGACCTTGATTTTTCTGAATCTGTGAAAGATATTTATTATTTTAAATAAATAGAAATCAGGCACCCTGGCTAGTAGTCTATGTCAGATAAAATGAAGGGTTCACTGGGAACGGCTGACACCATTATAAGTAGCATGGACGTCTCGTCCATGTCATTGGCGGGATGTCATGGGCGGGACGCCCGTGCTACAGTGGCACGTCTGACACGGGCGGGACACCCGTGCTACGAATCAATACTATCAGATCATCTGACATGGACTACTAGCCGGATTCTAGCTTTTTTATTCCTGAAGCCTAAGACCTGAGACCTGAAGCCTGAGACCTGAGACCTGAAGCCTGAGACCTGAGACCTGAAGCCTGAGACCTGAAGCCTGAAGCCTGAGACATGAAGCCTAAGACCTGAGACCTGAAGCCTGAAGCCTGAGACCTAAAGCCCAATTATTAGGGGAAATCATGGAGAATCAAAAGCAAACAGGAGTTTCTAATCTTGCTGCTGACAGGATAGAGAATCAAGATAATAACCATCGCGGCGCATTGATCTTGATTGTGGATGATGAACCTCTAGCGCTGGATTTAAGTTCAACGGCATTGCAGAGGAAGGGCTTCAATACTGCCGTCGCTCGAAGCGGCGAAGAAGGATGGAGTATGATCAATAAACTCCATCCAGACATGGTGCTTCTTGATATAATGATGCCCGATATCGATGGTTTTGAAGTATTCGAGCGCATGCGCGATCATCCGGCGACTCAAATGACGCCGGTGATGTTCGTTACGGCTCGAGATGATCTCGATCATCGCATGAAGGGGCTGGAACTCGGCGCAGTTGATTATATCACCAAACCCTACAATGTGAATGAATTGGTGGCGAGGGTTCGCTCAACTTTGCGATTGCGTCAATTGGAGAAGCAGCTTTTAGCTCGGGAACGAGAAGATATCCGTCGCAATGCGGTTCGCCAGTTACTGACCACAGTTGCCCATTACATAAACAACTCAGTCGCCGCGATTGAAGGTCATATTAAAGTATGCGATCCTCAAAATCCCGAAAGTGTGGGAAAGATGAAAGAGGTGATTGTCCGTCAGACACGCGTTATCACAGCAACAATCCAAGGCATCGATGAGTTGCTCAAAAGAATGGAACTCGCCACGGTGAACTATTCTTCTTTGAACGTGATCATGCTGGATATTGAGGATTCGATGAAACAGCGGCTGGAGGAATTTGGGCGTCACGATCGAGAGATGGGAAGGTTATAAGTGGAGAACCGCGATATCTTAAAAACCCTGGGCGTGACCAAATCTTATGATTTTGGGCGTGTCAAAGCCTTGCGTGGAGTCGATTTAAAAATCCCGATTAAGGCGTTTGTCTCCCTTGCCGGTCCCTCTGGCTCGGGAAAAACTACACTATTAAACATCTTGGGAGGATTGGATTCGCCGGATTCGGGGGAGGTTTTATTGAACCAGGTAAACCTTGCCGGAATGAATGAGAAGGAGCGTACCCTTATCCGTCGTGAGAAAATCGGATTTATTTTTCAACAGTTTAACCTTGTACCGGTGTTGACCGCGCTGGAAAATGTCGAACTCCCGCTGGAAATTTTACGCCATTTCACCAGTGTTACGCGTCGCCAGGCGGCAATGTGTCTGCTTAAACTGGTTGGATTGGAGGGATTGGAGCGACGTTACCCGAATCAAATGTCCGGCGGACAGCAGCAGCGAGTTGCGGTCGCCCGGGCGTTGGTGAAAAAACCCGATATTGTCCTCGCCGATGAACCTACCGCCAACCTGGACAGCGAAACCGGCGCGCACATTGTTGAATTGATGCGAGAGATGCGTAATGAACTCGGTATCGCCTTTGTTCTCTCAACACATGATCCACGGGTGATGGAACGAACGGAAGCAACGTTTTTCATGAAAGATGGGAAGATTTCCAATGACGCTTCTTCATCTGGCATGGCGTAATCTGCGTCGAAACAAGCGTCGCACCCTGTTGACCTCGATCGCTCTGACGATTGGACTGATCGCCCTCATCAATTCCCGCGGCATGTTGAACGGCATCGATCAGCAATCCCTCCAAAACCTGATAGATTATGATGTTGCTTATGGCAAAGGATTCGCAAAAGGCTATCTTGATACTGATTTTCCTGGATTGGATTACACTTTTCAGGGCGCGGACAGCCTGGCGCGCTGTCTCTCCCTGATCAAGGATGTCACCGCCGCTACGCCCCGCCTCGAGATGACCGGAATGCTGATCTATAAAGGCAATGAATTACCGGTGAAAGTTGTCGGTGTAGATCCGCTTCGAGATAAGGAGGTCTTTAAAACATTATCGGCGGTGGTAGATGGTCAATCACTCACTTCAGACAATTCCGCGGTGTTAGTGGGAGATCTGCTTGCAGGTGATATGTCGCTGGCGGTCGGCGACATGGTGACGGTTCTTGTCCGCAGTGCCCCGGGAGCTTTAAATCCCAAGTTTCTCCCGGTATCCGGCATCATCGCTTCCGGACATCCGAAAGTAGATCAATTTTCGGTTTTCCTCCCCCTCTCCACCGCACGTGAAATGGCGCTGCTCCCCGACTCCGCGACAGAGATCGCCATTCAAAACGCCAATATCCGTTACGCCGACCGGATCATTAGAAAGCTACGAAGTGCTTACCCTGAACTGGAATGGCACACTTGGGACGATCTCGCCCGCGATTTTCTCGCTTACGCCCGTCTGAAACGTATGGGATCGGGAATAGTTATCTCGATTTTCGCTCTCCTGGCGGCGGTTGGAGTCGCCAACACCATGGCGATGGCAGTGCATGAAAGAACTCGTGAAATCGGTACGCTACGCGCGATGGGATTCTCTTCTTCCCAGATCGGGAAAATATTCATCTATGAAGGTCTGTTGATCGGCGTAATCTCGGGAACGTTTGCGGTTATTATCGGTTCGACGACAATAAGTATACTTGGGATTCACGGGATCAGTCTGGCGATGTGGGGAGATATGGACATCGGCTATCCAGTGCGCGATGCGATTTACCCCACGATAAAAGTATCCAGCTTGATTTGGAGCTTTATCTTTGGGATAGCGATTAGTTTACTGGCGAGTTGGGGCGCCGCGCGTCGAGCAGCAAGTGGGGAAGTTGTGCGGGCGCTGAGAGAAGGGATATTATAGCGGAATTATAAATGACGCTGATACGTCTTGCCATACGCAACACCCGTCGTCAGACGAGACGCACTATCTATACTGGATTAGCCATCGGGATCGCAGTTGCGGCGTTGACCTTTCTTGACGCCTACCTGCGTGGTGCGCTGGAATCGATGGTAAACAGCTTCACACGCCTCGATGCCGGGCATGTGAAGATCCTCCCCGCGGAAGCAGTCAAGAAATCCCGTCCCCTTTCACCCGAGGAGGCGATGCGAGACATTTCCCGTCTCCTTGAGATCGTCAATTCCACTCCTGGAGTTATCAGTTCGACTCCGCGCATAAAATTTCCAGTGCTGCTCGATAAATCTAACGGCAGCATTCCAGCGGTTGGTGTGGGAATCTCTCCCTTGGGTGAAGAAAACTTTATGCAGCTCGGGCAGTTTATCATCCAGGGGAAAATGATGAGCGATTCCAGCTATGGGGTCGTTCTCGGAGCGGAATTGGCAGCTGATCTGGGGAAAACAGTCGGTGATGAACTGTTCATGGTGGCGCGTGATGCTTTCGGCGGTTTAGGACCCGGGCTCTATACCATCTGCGGCATCTCCAAAACCGGCGTGGGAATGGTCGACCGAAAGATGTTTTATCTTCCTCTTCCTGCCGCTCAGGAGCAATTGGCGCTGGAGGATGCCGCGACGGAAGTGGTCTGCCGTCTTGAGAACGGATTGGAAAGCGCTGAGGGAATCGCTTCACAAATGAATGAATCCTTAAAACGCGCTGGATTCGATCACATCTCCGCTGTCCCCTGGCAGCAACAGTTCGCGTTGTTCCAAATGATCTCGATGGTCGGTTTGGCTAAATTCCTGATGATGTTTCTCCTCGCCATCATCGCTTTGACGACAGTGATTAACACGGTTCTCATGTCAGTGATGGAGAGAACACGGGAAATCGGAGCATTGCGCGCTCTGGGATTCGATCGCGGTTTTGTGCTGCGGATGATTCTCGCCGAATCGCTTGTGGTTGGGATGCTCGGAACGATTTTCGGAATTATTTTGGGAATAGGGGTGGCGACTTTCTTCCATTATGTCGGAATCGATCTTTCCGGATCGCTCAGCAAGATCGATTTTCCCATACGCCCGATCATTTACCCGCATCCGGTGTTGTTGACAGCGATCCAGTCGGCGATCTTCGGTTTGATAGTGTCATTGATCGCCGCCTGGTATCCAGCGAGGAAAGCAGTTCGTCTCGATCCCGCACAGGCGTTGCGGACGAATTAGCGAGGGGAAAAAATGAAAAAAAGAATACTGCTTCTTCTATGTCTGATACTGACAGCCATGCCTCTGCCGAGCTTCGCGAAAACCGCGGAGGAGTGGATTCATCACGTCGATCTCAATATGAACTATATGACTGCGGAATACACTTCTACCATGACAGTTCATCATCCCAACGGTCAGGAACGCGTCTATCGAATGCAGGGCAAAGTGCAGGGAGATGATTATGCGCTGATGGAGTTTCTCGAGCCTCCCCGTGATCGCGGCACTCGTTATTTGAAACGTGAGAAAAACCTCTGGATCTATTTTCCACGTCAGGATCGTACCCTCCAGATTCAGGGACACATGCTCCGTGAATGCGTCCAGGGAAGCGATTTGTCTTATGAAGATCTGACCGAAAGCAGCCAACTTATTGAAAAATATACTTCCTTAATTGTCTCAGAAACAGACTCCACAGTTACCATCCGTCTCGAAGCCAAGGAGATGACTGTGAGTTACCCTTTCCAGCTCCTGCAGATCGATAAAACGAGCGGAATTCCCCTGAAGATTGTCTATAGTGGAGTGGGAAACACGCCGATTAAGGAGATGGAAATTCTTCAGACTCAAAGAATCGGAAAACGCCTTTTTCCGGTGGTGATGGAGATTCGCAGCTTGCTGGTGGAAAACAAATGGACACGTCTGGAATTCGAGGATATTGAATTTGGGATGGAATTTCCTCTGGATACTTTTACGAAAGAGGGATTGGAAAGATAAGTGATTCCTCCCGCAATCTCACAACCAAGGCACTCATGTTTGGTGGTAGCGTAAGCCTCCGTGCTTGCGAATTGCCGCTGAGCTTGCGAATTGCCGCTGAGCTTGCGAATTGCCGC
>CAZCRQ010000178.1:0-6439 GCA_964501095.1 uncultured bacterium
GTAACTTACATTATGGGTAACGGCACCTTCGGATTTGGTCCGATGAGCCAGGTAGCCCTTACTGCCAACAATCAGATGCTACAATTTAGCATTCCGCTCCAGGCGAATTATTTTGAACTGGTCTCCACATATCTTGTGCCTGAACAGTTGAATGCCGCTGTTGTTTTTGGCAATATATTCGCTCTGGCGATTGTCTATGAAGATAATGGCAGGATCTTCATCCCGCCCATCATCAACACCATCGGCAACATTACCATCACCGAAGGTTATCAGCTCTTCTGCCATTCCACTTCTGAATGGTCTGTCGAAGGCGTGATGGTCGATCCGGGAATTGAATACTCATTAGCAACTGCCCGATGGAATTGGCTCGGTTATCCATTTGATCATCCTTTGGCGGTTACGGTAGCTCTGGCGCCGATTGTCAACAACTTGGTGATCGTGCAAAATGATGCTGGCAGATTCTGGATTCCCAATGTTGTCAACACCTTGGGAAACCTGATGCCGGTGACAGGTTACTTTGTCTTCGTCAACCAGAACACCACTTTCCGATACAATCCCGGCGGACTATTGGTTCATGATGACGACGCCGATGTTCTCGAAACACCGGATATAGAGGGCGCTCCGCCTCCAACCGGTCTCCCTTATGTGGTGCTGGTCTATCTGGAGGAATCGTTGCAGAATGGGGAATCCGCTGTTTTGGATCTCTATGACGGCAGCTTGCTGGTCGGAAGATCGGCGGTTCTAAATGATCAACCGATGACTCCGGTAGTCGCCTGGTGTGGTTCGGCAGAATTTGATCTTGTTGGCTTTACCGCAGGGCATCAGATTCGTGTTGAAGTGAAGAATGGTGAAGGCGAGACGATTGCGACGCAGGTTGAGGGCGCCCCGGCATTGTTTGGCGATGGCGCTTTTGCTTCGCTCACTGTAAAACGTGATCGGCTGCCGGTTGAATTCACAGTGCAGCCGGGATACCCGAATCCTTTCAACCCGTCGGTGACCATCCCCTTCGCGCTGCCGACGGCTGGAGAGCTTTCTATATCCCTCTTCAACCTGATCGGGCAGGAAATCTCTCAAACCACTCAAACCTTTGATGCTGGTTATCACCGATTCATTTTCGACACTTCACAATCCGGAACGAATCTGGTCAGCGGGATGTACTTCCTGCAAGTTCGGTTCAATGGTCAAATTGATACTCAGAAAATCATGTTGCTGAAATAGTTATTGGTATCTTTATCGAAAAACCTCCCGAAAGATTACTTTCGGGAGGTTTTTTACAGCTTGATAAGATTTCACCTTCCGAATAGCTTCCATAACAGGCTGTCCGATAATGTTTTCCTATTCTCGAATAACCTGCATAAGCGGGGATAAGCGAAGGGGAGGTCTCCGGTAAGAGCAGATCGAATCGGCTCCGACGAGGGCGTAATTTTTTATATTTCGCCTCGATCTTCTTGAATCTCGCCTTTGTGATTCCCATATTTCAGCAAGAAATAATAATTAGATCCTTGACTGGTTTCCGATGAAAAACGAGCGTCAACCTTTCATAAAAGGAGTCGGTTATGTGGCGAGGTATTTTATTATGTTTTATAGCGATAGCATTGGCATCGATTGCCTGGTGTTCAACACCCAATGCAATTTCGCAAAGCAACCATCCGTTTCAAGTAACAGAACAAATCACACTGCCGGACAGATTATCCCTGGAGTTGACTTTCAATTCCCCTGTCTGGTCGACTGTGGAAGCATTCGATCAGCAGGTTCGCCTTGCAGAACTTCCCTCGGCGGGAGTAATAGGCGTACCGGGAGCACCAATAGTCCCAGCGGCAGGAGGGATGTTTCGGCTACCTCCAACAGGTGGGGCAACTGTCGAAATCCTGGATTCCGATTATGAAACCTTGGAAGGTATAGATTATGCTGCTTTTGTCGATGAAGATACATTTACCCCCCTCGACATGGAACGGTTTGCCGAGGATTCCTGGTTTCCCGGCATGCTCGCCGATGTCTCTCAACCTGCAATTTTTCACGATTTTCGCGTTGCGACATTGATTACCTATCCTGTTCAGGTGAATCCTGTCAGACGTGAAGTCAGAGTTTACAGCAATCTCCGACTACAATTACGCTTCACTGACAATGACTACAGAAATGCCTTGCCAGCTCCGCCAACCCAGATCAGCGAGACATTTCTGCCGTTCTATCGCCAATTCCTCGATTGGGATGAGGATGAACTGGATCAGTACACCTTATATCGTGGAGGTGTTCAAGTTATCATGCCGAATAATCAGAACCTGCTGACAGCAATGCAGCCCTGGATCGATTGGAAGAGACAGAAAGGTTTTACCCTTGAATTACTCACCAGTGCGGATATACCGGGATGGACTCAGGAATCAATTATAGAAGAATTGCAGGCGCGCTGGGATGAGGCAAATCCCAAGTTCGACTATGTGGTAATCATCGGCGATGATACCGATAACTTTATTGTTCCAGCAGGTACGGGTGAAGGCTTTGGCTCTGGAGATCACGGGTATGGCTTGATGGCGGGCGATGATGAACTTTTAGATGCAATCCCCAGCCGAATCAGTGTCGACTCTTTGAATCAGGCAAATAATTATGTCGCTAAAGTTCTTGCCTATGAACGCGATCCGGACTTGGAAAATACCGATTGGTATCTGCGAGGTACTGTCGCTGCCACTGCCAGTATCTCCTGCATCTGGGTGGGACGGTACTGCCGTGCGGCGATGATGGATCTGGGATATACCAATGTCGATACCATCTGGCACAATGATCAACTGGGAGCTGTTGTTCCCAGATTGATTGAGAGTTTCAACAGCGGTATCAGCTATTACAATTGCCGAGGCAATCACGGTCTTGGACTTCAAATGACGGATATTGATGAAGACTTGGTAAATTATTACATGACACCCTTTGTTGTCGATTTGGCATGCAATACTGGGGATTGGGCTCTCGGCTATTGTGTTACTGAAGCATTTATGCGTTCCTTCGACGTTGACGGTCCAACCGGGGCAATCGGAGCGATCGGACGCGCCTCGAGTGTGAACACTCGGTTCAACAATGCCGCAGCCGGGGGGATCGCCTTCAGCGTGCTTGTCCAGCAAAATCCGACCATGGGGCAAGCGATACTTGCTGGTAAACTCAATGTTTGGAATAATTTCTATCTTCACGATCCCCTCAATGCCACATTAAACAATCAAACCCTGAATCTGATGGGGGATCCCACGCTTTGGTTGTGGACAGCTATCCCTCATGAGATGGCTGTCGAGGCTTTGAACCAGATCAATCTTGGCACGACCAGTTATGAAGTGACCGTCACGGAGGATGCCGCGCCGGTTCCCAATGCCTGGGTCACCCTCACCTGGATGGAAAATAATGTCATGAAGGCATCAACCGGATTGACAGACAATTCTGGCTATGTTCGGTTGCATATCCCGATTCGTCAAAGCGGAACCGCCACGCTTACCGTGACCGCACAGAATTATGCGCCTCATCAAATGGATGTTCAGGTCACTCAGGGCAATTACGCTCCGAGCTATAATACCGTAGTATTCATCGACAACAACCAGAACGGCACGATCGGTAACGGTGATGGTATTCCGCAAGCTGGCGAGACTGTAGGCATCCAACTCTCGGCGAGAAATGATGGTCGTCTAGCGATGACCAATCTCCAGATCACCGCCGCCATCGATGATCCCTGGATCGATATGGTGACCGGGACTATCACTATTACCAATCTCCCCGGTCAGGGTCAGATACGTCAGGGCAATGGTTTGATCCTGGTACAAATTTCCCCTGAGGCGCGACATGATTGGATTGTCAATTGCACCCTGACGTTTCGTGCCAATGAGGCTCGATTGAACAGTGATTTTCAGTTTACAATTCAAGCATCAAGATTCGCTCTTACCCAGATCCAGCACGTAACGAACCTTACACCCGGACAGACAGACACGATTACTTTGATGCTGATGAATATCGGGGGAGCAAATGCCAATCAGGCATGGGGACATCTGAGCACCGACGATATCTTTGTCGATGTCATCCTGGATGAAGTCTGGATGGCGTCAACAATGGTTGGTCAGACGAACCAGCTTGCCGGTTTCACCGTGGCGACAGATGTTTCATTGCTGCCCGGACACCAAGTGGATTTTACCCTGATTATCGAAGAGCAAGCTGGGCACACGGATACCTTGTCGATCCCGTTAATCATGGTTCCAAGTCGCCCGCGTGGACCATCCGGTCCTGACCACTATGGTTATTATGCAATCGAGAACGTGGATGTATTCGAGCTGGCGCCAGATTATCTCTGGATCGAAATCTATTCCCAGGATCGCGATCACCAGTTTGAGGGTACAACTCTGCCAATTGTTGATGTCGGTGAGGATCGTGATACGGCTGTTGTGGTAGACCTTCCCTTCCCAATGCAGTACTACGGCGAGACGTTTACCGAAGCGACCATCAGCACCAATGGCTGGATAGCGATGGGCAGTCAGGCGGATATTCCCAATCCCCGAAACTGGAGGATTCCATCGCCGCTGGGACCTAACTACATGATCGCACCCTATTGGGATGACCGTACGGTTATCCCGCCCACTTCCGCCGTTGCCACGTACTATGATGACGTTGAAGGAAGGTTTATTGTCGAGTGGAACAATGTCGGGGATATGTACACGGAAAATCCCTGCACCTTCGAACTGATCATTTACGATCAGGAGCATGGGCATTTCACTTCCTCCGGAGATAACGAATTCCTTTTCCAGTATAATGAGATGCTTCATTCAGTTGGAGCCGGTTTCGATGTTCCTTATTGGACGACCGGCATCGAGAACGGCAATCAGACCGACGGATTGGAGCTTGCCTATTGGAATGTTGCTTCCTCCGGCGCCAGCCGCATTGAAAATGGCAGGTCGATTCTCTTCACCACTCGTATTCCACAGACGCCCTATTCATTTGAATTGCTCTCCCCGGAAGATGGGATTGTTATAAACGATCCACTTGGCACGCAAGTCGAGTGGTCGATTCTGGAGTATCCCGAGATGGGCGAAGGCATAACCTATCGTGTGGAATGGTCATCGACACCCGATTTCAGAATTGTGTATCACGCCATTACGCAAAACACATCCTACACAATTTCGGCGTTTAGGGATGAGGAAGACGAATTCCAGGATGGTGCGACAATTTTCTGGCGAGTCAAGGGAATCGATGAATATGGATTGGAAACCCGCGCCGATCCTTCCACTGGCTGGTCGTTCACAATTCAACTTGAACCGGGAGAGTCGATCATGCCTCTTCGACGTAACTATTTCAATCTGGTTTCCTTTAATCGGATCCCTGAACGAATTAACGCCATACAGGTATTTGGAACAATCAACAATCTTGTCATTGTCTATGAGGATGACGGCGGTATTCTCCGTCCACCCGATATAAACACGATTGGCGATATCGATATCACTCGGGGCTACCAGATATTCTGCAACCAGGTTTCCGAATTTTCTGTGACAGGACCTGTTGTCTCCTTCGATACTGAATACTCCATTTTTGGCGGAAGATGGAACTGGATCGGATATCCATTCCTGTTTGAATCAGATGTAGATCTGGCATTCTATGAAATCCTGGAGAGGATCGTCATTGTGATGAACGACGACGGATTCTACTGGATTCCAGGATTCATCGATATTATGGGCGAGCTGACCCCAGGCGAAGGCTATTATGTCTTCACTCAAGAAGATCTGACCTTCCGTTATAATCTGGGGTATTTAAAAGAGAACGAGAGTGTCCAGGAACCCTACCTGAAGCTGCCGATCGTTGAGAATGGTCCACCTTCAACCGGTCTGCCTTATGCGGTATTAGTGCATCTGACGGACAATCTTCTTGCCCAACATCCAGCAGTGATTGAACTCTACGATGGAACAAGGTTGGTGGGGAAAGGGCAGGTGATTGTCAATGAAACAAACGTGATGCCAATGGTCGCCTGGCAGGGATCGCCGGAACATGGTTTATCGGGCTTCACCGCCGGGCATAAGATAAAATGCGTAGTGTACGGTTCTAATGGCTGTCCGATTCCGATTCAGCCGTCAGGGACAAATCAGGCTACCGGCTTCAGGCTACAGGATTCAGGCTACCGGCTTCAGGCACCCATAGTTTATGGAGAAGGGGCTTATGCCGAGTTAGACTTGGAGGCGGCTCCGCTGCCGGATTGTTTCGAGGTGAAAAACGCTTACCCGAATCCTTTCAATCCGACTGTCACTACGCCGTTCGCTTTACCAGAAGCCGGAAAGGTTCATATCATCCTCTTCAATATGCTCGGGCAGCAGGTTTACCAGGTTGAAAGGTATTATGAAGCAGGATACCATCAATTCATTTTGAATCTGCAACAGACAGGCATTCCGCTCGGAAGTGGAATTTATATCCTGCAGGTTGGTTACCAGAATATGAG
>CAZCRQ010000179.1:0-6426 GCA_964501095.1 uncultured bacterium
GAGTGATCTATACTGCATTGAATGACTTCGATATGGTGAGTGATAAAAATGCTTTTATAGACAAACTCCGCGAAGAAATCAATAATGAGATTATGAAAGGAGTAGAGCATATATGTCCAAATTCTTTACAACATGACGATCGATATAATTGCAGAAACAGGTTATTTTATGTAACAGAAAAATATCTCTGGCTGATAGGAGGCGGACGTTGGCGTTATGACTTACATAATCCCTTATTGGAGAATATCATGCCTGGATGTAAAAATCTTCATCGAGATCCGGTTCTCTGGGAGGAGAATCCGTTCATCATTGTAGCTAAAGGCTTGGCAACGCGCCACGAGGAACTAATTGGAATTGTCAGATCCTCACCATTTCGACCAATCCAGCGTCTTGATGATGCTGGTTTAGATTACCACTTGGAGGATCATAGATAACAATATTTACAACCAAATTCTGTGTTAATGCAACTAAAATCGGAAATCCTTTCTGATTTCGACCGGACCGCAAATAGGTGCCTTAATTAGTCCAGGTAGCCCAGACGTGCCACCTTACGGGATTAAGATCCAATGCAATCAAACTTCTATATCTTCAGATCACCAAGGATTCTTCCTCACTCCTTCGCACCCTAAGGAATTATGCTGGATTTTTATCGGGAATCGGTGAAATTGCGGAAGCATGCAAGCAATTAAAGCTGCTAAAGAATTACTCGAACCGTTCGCCGATAGATCTGAAGATGCAAAGGAATTATTGAAAGAGATCGATATGGAACTGAATCGTTTAGGTTGCGACTCCTAACCAGCCGAATAGCCAGAACGCATCTTTGTCCAAATAAAACAAAGTAGCACTATGTCAATCTTATATTATCATTACTATGAACGAAGTGAAGAATCTCAGCCAGAAGTCATTCTGAACGAAGTGAAGAATCTCAGCCAGAAGTCATTCTGAACGAAGTGAAGAATCTATGTTTTCGTGTTTCACTGTAGAATATAGTGATATGTTTATTAGATAAATAAATAAAAACAGAGATTCTTCACTTCGTTCAGAATGACTTGAGTTGTGTAGGTCGGGGTCGCTGAACCCGACATTGCAATGTATCCCAATGAGATTGTCGGATTCGGCAACCTCGACCTACTATTTTAAATCCGTCTTTTTCGCATCTATCAGACGTTTTCCAAGCATGTCGACTGCAGCCTGGCATTGTTCCAGAACGATATACCCCAGAAGTGGTTCGTAAATGCCATTTATCGGCTGCATATCCAGGAATAACACCTCACCGTAAACTGGTGAAAATCCTTCAACTATAATTTCTACTGGTCCGCAAACAGGTGCTCTGATCAGTTCCTGCGTAGCTGTTTCGCAATCAATTTCTCGAATCTGCTTCAATTCGCCAAGTCTCCTTTGCCACGCTTTGGGAAGAACCAGGTAAGCAGCTCTAGTGTCGACAAGAGTGTCACACTTAATTGTCTTCTCAGGATCGAAAAGATTTTTGATTCATACATTTGCTACAATTCTTCCCATAATTGACTCTTTTCAACTGATCCGGCACCCGACGCTAACCTCCCCGTCAGGAGTCAATAGTCGCAGGGAGTCCACGTCATGTACTGCGAGCAACATCCCTTCGCTGTAGATTCCGCGAATTTTTGCCGGCTGAAGATTCGCTACGATAATAATCGTTTTGCCGACAAGCTGTTCAGGTGAGTAGTGCTGCGCGATGCCGGCGACCAGTGGACGGATTTCTCCCCCAACATCTATCGTCAACTGCATCAATTTATCGGTCTTGGGAACCGGTTCAGCGGTCAGAATCTTCGCGGTTCGCAGGTCAAGTTCACGGAATTGCTCGATTGTGACATATTTCTTCTCTTCAGTTTGCGATATGGTCTCCTGTTTGGGTTTTTGCGCTAACTCTTTGGTTGTAGGTTCCTTTTTTTCCACTAATTCCAAACGCGGGAAGATCGGATCCCCAAATAAAGCTGGTTTGTTTCTCTGGGTTGCACTCCATTCCACATCCTCCCAGATGAAGCCGGAGATTTTCGCCGCGCCGATCCGTTCCATCAGAACTTTAACTTTTTCGGGAATGATCGGACTGAGGAGAACTCCGGCGATGCGTATGCCTTCCAAAGCAGATGCTATAGTACCTGCCGCGGAAGCTGGATCGCTCTTCGCAGTTCTCCACGGCTCGGCGGCAGTGAAGTCACGGTTGATCGCACGGATAAACTGCAAAATCTCCTCGATTGCGGCATGAATCTGAAGGTCTTCCAATTTTTTACGCACTTCCGCTGTAGTGCTCTTCGCCAGTTCACAGATTTCCACTTCTTCTGTATTCTCAAGGTGGAGGCACATATCGGGAAAGTATTTTGATTGAATCTGGGTGACACGATTGACCAGGTTCCCGAGATCGTTCGCCAGGTCGGAATTGACACGTTTGATGTAGCTCTCTTCGCTCAGGGAAGCATCCTGCCCGATCACCATTTCCCGCATCAGGACGTAACGAAAGGTATCCGTCCCATAGCGATCGGCGAAATCGAGGGGTTTAACGACATTCCCGGCGGATTTGGACATTTTTTCAGAATCTTTCGCCAGCCACCAGCCGTGGGCGAGGATATGACGCGGCGGTTCCAATCCAGCGGCGTGAAGCATGATTGGCCAATAAACTGCGTGTGTAGTCAGGATATCCTTGCCGATCAGGTGAAAATCGGCGGGCCATTGCGGAGATTTGCCCCGAGGTGGATGCACGGTCGCTGAATAATAATTGATCAAAGCATCGAACCAGACATAGGTCACGTAATCATCATCCCAGGGAATCGGGATGCCCCAGGAGAGACGGCTCTTCGGACGACTGAGGCAGAGGTCGCCCAACGGTTGACGGAGGAATCCCAATACCTCATTAAGGCGAAACTCCGGAATAACCGCATCCCGGTTCTTTGTGTAATGGTCGATCAACCAGTCCTGATACTTCGACATACGAAAGAAATAGTTGATCTCTTTGATTGATTCGACCGGACGGTGTCCAATGGGATCCTTGCCGTCAATCAGATCCTTCTCCATGAAAAAACGCTCTTCATAAACAGAGTACCAGCCTTCATATTCCTTTTGGTATATATCTCCTTTTTTATAAACAGAGTTGAGAATTTCCCGCACCACTTCTTTATGCCGCGGTTCGGTGGTGCGGATAAAATCATCATATCGAATGCCCAGCTTTTGCCAGACTTCCATGAACATATTAGCAAGGAGATCGCAGTGTTCTTTAGGTTTTCTGCCCGCTTGCTGTGCAGCAGTAGCGACTTTCTGCCCATGCTCATCGGTGCCGGTGAGAAAATGAACCTGCTCACCGAAAAGGCGATGGTAACGGGTAATTACATCCGCTAGGATTGTTGTATAGGCATGACCCAAGTGGGGTTCGCCGTTGACATAATAGAGTGGAGTTGTCAGGTAAAATGTTTTTTTCATTATTGTAAGTTACCGTTTGTTGTGTCTACGTATGTTTGGTTTATGTTTGGCTTTTTGAGCCTCAGGATTTGTTTTCATTGCCGCGTTTTTCTTCTGGTGTTTCCTTGGCGGAGGTTCGGCTGATTTCCCTTGCTTTGATGGAGGAACCGCGATATCCCGTTCTGTTAAAATGATCACCTCGGATTTTGGTTCTGTCACCGAAGGCAAGTCCGATCGCTCGGATAAGCCGCTCGAATCCTCGAAAGTGTTTGTTTTTTGTTCGCTTAGTCTGATAGTCTCGGGAGGGCTAGCATCGTCGATCTCAATGTCGTCAGGATCTGCGGAAGCGACCAGCCTGCCCGCACTCTCTATATCGAACGAAGGATCCTCATGAAATGTCACCACAGTTTTTTCCACCCCATTTTCCGGCGACCAGTCGGTAAATTGCTTGATATGCTCTTCTGTATATGAGATTTTCACACTCTCATCCCACAGGACACCGCAAGTAACGGTGCAGCGGTCGATCTTTTCGATCACCCCTTCGCCGCGGGGTCCAACTGTTTTCATTCCAATCCGCGGAAAGAGCTTATTGACTTCACGGTAATCCTCCACTTCATACCGCAGGCAGCAACGCAGCCTGCCGCACAATCCGGTATTTTTTTGCGGATTGAGCAGCAGGTTCTGTTCCTTGACCATGGTCGTCGTGACCGGCAGAAATTCGCGGACCCAGGAAGAACAGCAGAGTTCCCTACCGCAAAGTCCCACCCCTGCCAATCGTTTAGCTTCATCACGCGCTCCGATCTGACGCAAATCTATTCGCGTTTTGAAATGATGCGCCAGATCTTTTACCAAGGCGCGAAAATCAACCCGCCCTTCGGAGGTGAAGTAAAATGTCAGTTTGCGATGATCCAGTTGATATTCAGCATCAACCAGTTTCATCACAAGCTCTTGTTTTTTAACAAAATCTAGGAAAAAAGGACGTGCTTCTTTCTCAAGCTTTCTATTTTCTAAATCTGTATCGAGATCGGCAGGGCTGGCGCGCCGCAAGACAGACTCAATTTCTTCTTCAGTTAAATCCTGGGCAAGATGAGTCTGCCATTCAAGTCCGATTAAAGTGATTTTTCCTATATCTTCACCCCGGTCTGCCTGCACAATGACTTTGTCATGTTTACGCAGCGGGAATTCCTGGGGATTTGAATATATTCCTTTGCGGCGCCCTTTGAATTCAACTTCAACGAGCGTCATAATTCTCCTTTATCAGAAGCTCCACTTAAACAGCGTGCTTCTTATCTAAAAAGTACCGAAGTACCCTGGTTAAAAAGAATCGTTTGTAAATTATCAAATAAGCGATGCAGAACAAGTGCCGGCAGTACATTTCTTTCGAGATCGAGCCTAGCCTCTTCAACCGCCGCGATGGCGGTGTCATAATGCGCCCCGGAGCAGTAGGCGGCAAATTTTTTCATCGATGGATACTGTGCGAGATCGGCATAGTGAGACGGATCAGCATCATAACGCTGCACCTCTCGCAGCCAGCTTGAAAGCAATGTAAGCAATTTCGTCAACTGATCCGAGGATGAGGCTGCGGATAATTTGTCGATTTCAACCTCCAGCACGCCGGGCTCGCCGCTTACCAGCAGACGCATCAAAACGACTGCTTTCTCCATCTCAGCGACCGCATTCTCCTCTGCCCATTGGCGCGCCGACCACCAGGAACCATTTGCCAAACGGGATGAGATCAACGCCGGCTCCGACGAAATCGACAATCGTCTCTGTAACTGCTCCTTCAATCGGTCTGCCGGTATCGGATGGAACCGTAGAATCTGGCAACGTGAGAAGATGGTTGGCAACACCCGGCTTTCACGTGAAGAGGTGAGGAGAAAGACAACACTCGGTGGTGGCTCCTCCAGCAATTTGAGAAAAGCGTTGGCGGCTTCCAAACGCAGCCGGTCTGCCTGGCTGATTATCACCACTCGCCAGCGACTATTGAATGAGGTTAAACTGAATTCATGCCGCAGGGAACGGATGTGTTCAAGAAGAATTTCCTGACCGCCCCCGAGGTGTAATGGCGTATAATACTCTTTCGCTTTGGCTGCCAATAGTTCCTCGAAAGCTTTTTCCTGGGCAGCAGTATAGTTGATCGTCTCCTCATCCTCCTTCCCAGCTTTCGGCTTTGGTAGGGGGAAAAGAATCTTCAGGTTCGGATGCTTCAGGTTCGCGCTCTGAACACAGTCAGGGCATTGTTCGCAAGGCAGCTCAAAGTCGATTGCGCCGGATTCGGCATTTGCTTTGGAACACAGTATCACACGCGCCAAATCCAGCGCCGCCGCTTCTTTCCCTACTCCGTCCTGACCGAGAAAAAGAAACGCATGGGGCAAACGATGCGATTTAAAGGCGCGAATCAAGGTTTCCGTAATTCGCCACTGCTCAACCAAATGGGGAAATTTTATTTTCATTGATGAAAATACACTGTTTCTAATGTTTGACATATATAATACATTATTCTATAATAAAACGCTAAAACATAGACTCTTCACTTCGTTCAGAGTGACACTATGGGTGATTCTTCACTTCGTTAAGAATGACCAGTAAGTAGCCCGGATGTCCTGTCGTCCAGGAATGTTGTATTCGTGTGCGAAAGTTATTCCCAGACGATGGCGCGTCCGGACGACCTTTCTGGCATTTTCAAGTTGGTCGATTAAACATACACTGGAACAAAATCCTTTTAACGTAGTATTCTAAACATAACTTTATTCACATCAAAATCTCTATCCTGGAGGACTCGATCTATGAAAGCACGTTATCTCAGTTGTTTTTCAATCTTGGCGCTCATCCTGGGCTTAACGCTGGTGAGCTGCGAGAATAACACGACCATCATTCAAGTGGTCGATGAGCCGGCATCGCCGGAACTCGTCTGGCTGGACACGTTGACCGAGGCGAATGGTACGGTCGAATTCGCTTTCTCTATGCAATGTAATCAACCCATCGAGACGATTCAACTTT
>CAZCRQ010000180.1:0-6399 GCA_964501095.1 uncultured bacterium
ACAAAGATATTACTGGTTTGATTAAGCGCGGCGGCGGTGGAAGCCATGGTGTATTTCATCCCGCCGAGCCAAAAAATTAGCGCAAGATAGGTTCCGGAGAACGAACCGAGCGTCATGTAGCCAATGCCTTTTTTCACGAAAACAGTACGTAGGATCCCACCTCGTCCCGGATGGAGCAGTAGAATGACAGCCAGAACAATCAAGGCGCCGACCAAACGAACTTCCATCGCCCAGAACAGTGGAGAACGCTCCAGGATGCGTTTGACAATCACTACCCCAATCGCCGTCAGGCAATTCGACAGCAAGCCGTAGAAAATCCCGAGATACAACTGTCTTCGTGGTATTGCATTCCCTCCCTTCTCTTTTCCAATCGTCAGCACCGCTCCGACGATCAGAATTACCCCGATAAATTGCAATAACGCCAAACGCTCGTCAATAATAATGAACGCGAAGAAAATGATAGCAGGGCTATACAGGCAACTGACAATAGCGTCACGTGAAGCTCCAATGATGTTCAAACTCATGAAGAACAACGTGTCAGCTATTCCAATGCCTAAGGCGCCGCTGAGAAGAAGCATCCAAACATCATAAGCCGGTGCCTGATGGAAAAGGCTCTTATTCATTAAAAGTAAAGTTAAGGGATACAAGACAAACGCGAAAAGGTTCTTGAACAAATTCAGGGCAATAGGATGCGCGGTTTCACCGCTTTTTTTAAAGAGAATGACACCAAACGCCCAGACCACCGCAGTCGTCAGAGCCATGGATTCACCTAGGTAGGGAATGGTATTAGTCATTGTATGATCGAACTGAACGCCTCTTGAATACTTACCAGGTGGCTTGATTTATAACTTTGAAAGTATTATTTAAGTCACAATCAGAAAAGATTTAAATGTATGAATCACAGGGTGTGAATGACAGAGACCGGCTTAAGGCATTTTTCCTCCCTCGATTGGCTTGTGCTGGCTGGATATTTCCTCCTTTTAATCATAACCGGCATACTGTTCAGCAGACGTCAGTATTCTACGGAAGACTATTTTCTCGCTCGTGGACGCATCCCCTTGTGGGCGGCGGGGATTTCTTTCATGGCGACCGCGCTCTCCGCTGCCACCTTCATCGGCGCTCCGCAACAATCTTATGAAAGCGATCTCACTTACCTTTCTTCCAATATCGGTTCGATTTTAGCCATTCTGACCGTGGCTCTGTTTTTCATCCCTGCATTCTATCGGCTGCGTGTCTCGACAGTATATGGTTTATTGGACATCCGCTTTGGCAAACCAGCCAGCCTCGCCGCCAGCGGCGCTTTCATGGTTGGGAAAGTGTTTTCCAGCGGGGCAAGGTTGTATATCGCCGCCCTGCCGGCTTCTTTAATACTGTTCGGAGATATTTTACCTCGTCATCAGGTGGTCGCCATCACCACCCTCACCCTGGTCGGCATCTTCTATACCCTTGTCGGTGGAATTCGCTCGGTCATCTGGACGGATGTAATTCAGTCGGTTGTTTTCGTCGGTGCAGCTCTTGCCGCCATGATTCTCTTACTGGATAAAATCCCTCTGAATATCAGAGAGATGCATGAGGTTTTACAAGACCCGGGTGTTGGTCAGACCTCGAAAATGACCTTTCTCAAACTAGGTTTTGAGGGATTTGGACCAAGACACTCCTACACCTTTCTCACCGCCCTCTTTGGATTCTCTCTTCTCAGCTTGGGAGCTTATGGTACCGACCAGGACATGGTGCAGCGACTGTTGACCTGCAAGTCTTCGCTCAAGGGAAGCTGGTCGGCGATTACCGGAATTCTGGTTGGTCTACCGGTGACAACGCTCTTCATGGGCATCGGATTGTTACTCTATATTTTTTATGCTCGTCCGGATTTGATGGGTGTTGCTGCCTCTCACTATCAGATCGATGAAAGTCGGAAGATATTTCTAAGCTTCATTCTTCTGGAAACGCCGATGGGGATGGCGGGCTTGATGATGTCGGGTTTGTTCGCGGCTGCGCTGTCCAGCTTGAATTCCGCCATCAATGCCATGTCTTCCACCTTCATCAATGACTTCTATAAATTCTTCCTGCCCCAAAAAGAGGAATCCCATTATCTTGCCATGAGCAGGATTGGAGTGATTGTTTTCGGAATTATTCTGGGCTTTTTCGCCATATTCTCGGTATTCTGGCAGCAAGCACGCCCAGGTGCTACTCTGATCGATTTCGCCTTGATGGTCATGGCATTCGCTTATTCCGGTCTGGTCGCCGTATATCTGACGGCGTTGTTCACGAAGAGAGGAAATAATCTCAGTGTGATCGCCGCACTGTTCACCGGCTTTCTTGTTGTATTGGCGATGCAGGCATACTTTGCACAAAACATAGCTTTTCCCTGGCAAATGTTCATTGCAACAAGCCTCGCTTTTATTGTTTGCCTGAGTGGTAAAACACACCGGCGGTGTCATTCCCGCGAAACAGGATGTCCGAGAATAGAAGAACACGCCGGCGATGTCATTCCCGCGAATGCGGGAATCCAGGAAAAACAAGCATTTATAAATTGTGCCTTTTTATATGAAAATTCGTGATTTTTCTAACATATTGAAATTCCTGGATTCCCACTTTCGTGGGAATGGCACTGACGACGAGTTTTTCCATTCTCAGACAGCCTGAGTTAGTAGTTTTCAGAGAGAAAAATCAGTTAATTGACCACGTCAATAAGACATATCAATAGAGAACGCTGTATGGATTTCAACCCTCAATATTGCCATCCAAAGCAGCGTAGATGAATGACAAATCAAAATGGAGTGAGCTGTGAATCGTGTCGCAGTTTTTATCGATGGCAGCAATTTTTACAACGGCTTGCGAGACAATGTGGGACGCATGGATGTTGATTTCTACCGTTTCGGCAAAAAACTTGCCGAGATGGCGGATGGTGAATTGCTGCGCATCTATTATTACAACGCCAAGGTAGATCCGGAATTTGATCCTGAAAATTATGAGAAACAACAACGTTTCATCACACACCTAGCTCACACTCCACACTTGACTCTACGTCTCGGAAAGCTGGTCTATTATCAGGTCAGGGGTGATGATTCCGTCGGGCGGAAGCATTATGCGGTGGAGAAAGGCTTGGATGTCAAACTGGCGATCGACTTGATACGTCTTGCCGTCAATCGCGCCTGCGAAGTCGCCATCATCGTCTCCGGCGACAAAGACCTCGCCGATGTCGTCGAATATGGTAAGGAGATGGGAATGATAATCTGCTCGGCTTTCTTCACCCGCGGTCTCTCAGAAGCCCTTGCCACACGTGCCGATAAGGTGATCTACTTCAAAGAGGATCTGCTAAACAAGATTTTCATCAGTTCCACACCTGGAGAGGAAGGAGAACCTATCGAACCGATTTTTATGTGAAATTACATACATTGCAACTCTTCCTCAGCTTCTGCATCTCAGTAAGAGGCAACGCTATGATTCGATTTGGCGGCAAAGCGATCTTTTCCTACTTTGTAAGTTATGAATAAACGTAAAGGGAACCATGAGGATCCACTACCACCGATAAGGAGCCATAATAACATGGAACGTCATTTAAAAAGAATCGTTATAGTATCCGTTGCAATGCTTATTTTCACCCTGATCGTCTGGAGTTGCAACAAACCATCAAACACTCCCGCACTGTCAAACCAGCCTTCAAAAGCGAAACTGCAAGAGAACCAAGCTACCTCGCCATCAAACACTTCGCCGCTTCAGGATATAGACATAGTCCCAGAGGAGAAAATGCAGCGGGCTCCCGAATGGACAATGATGGACTTGGAAGGCAAAACGCACCATCTCTCCGATTATTTAGGAAAGGTTGTGATTCTGGATTTCTGGGATACCTGGTGCCCGCCCTGCCGCAAAGAGATACCCGGTTTTATCGAATTACAAAGCAAGTATGGCGAGCGGGGATTAGTGGTCATTGGTGCGGCGTTTGGAAGAGATGGCAAAGAGGCGGTCAAAGCATTTTCCCAGCAAAATGGGATGAACTACGCAGTCGTTTTGACAACACCGCAGATTGCTCAACAATACGGGGGGATTCATTCGATTCCTACGACTTTCATCATCGATCCGCAGGGACGCATCCGCACTACGCACATTGGGTATGTTGAAAAAGAGATATTCGAACGAGAAATCTTGACATTGCTGCCATTTTGATCATCCTCTCCATCCTGTATATTTTATGTGGCTGTTTAGTTTACGCATCGTCATCATGGAATAGTCATTCTGAACAAAGTAAAGAATCTTTGTTTTCTATAGAATTAGCGTAACAATTCGGTAATTTACCTGATCTATAACCTCCAAAACCAGAGATTCTTCACTTCGTTCAGAATGACTCTCGGGCAGAGATTTTAATGAACTAAACAGATACTATTTTAGTATATTATAAATTAGGATTTGTTCTTCGCGTTATAGAGCGCTTCATCGAATTCCCCTTCGCTTTTTGCCACCACGGTTGTTGTCATCAGATCACCGGTAATGTTGACAATAGTACGGGTCATATCGAGCGGGCGATCGACACCGAGTATGAGTGCGATCCCTTCGAGAGGCAAACCGACTTCGGTCAGTACCATTGAGAGCATGATCAATCCAACCCCGGGCACGCCAGCGGTGCCGATGCTGGCTAGGGTTGCCATCAATGCCACTTTGAAAAAGTCTCCCGTTGTCAAGTCGATCCCATAGACTCCAGCGATAAACACTATCGCGACTCCCTGCATGATCGCGGTGCCATCCATGTTGACCGTGGCGCCCAAGGGCAGGGTGAAAGCATGAATCGATTCTTTCGTCCCCAGACGCGTGGCTGCCACATTCATCGTTACTGGAAGGGTGGCGTTGGAGGAGCTGGTGGAGAAGGCGACAATCATCGCCGGGTAGATATTTTCGTAAAAACGAAGGGGATTCATTCGGGCGAAGATCGATAAGAAAGCTGGATAAACGATAAATGCTTGTAACACTAAAGCCCCCAATACCGATCCCATATATTTCAATAGAGGTAAAAACACCGCTAATCCTTCCCCAGCGATCACCTTTGCGATCAATCCAAAAACGCCGATCGGCGCAAAAAGCATGATTATTCCAACCATTTTTTGAATGATCTTATCCATCGCGTCCAAGCCGCGGGTCAAAACGCTGGCTTTTTCTCCTAATGCCGCAATTGCCAGCCCGGCGAGAATCGCCACCAGAATCACCTGCAGCATTTTCCCTTCCACCAGCGCCGTAAAGGGATTGGAGGGAATAATATCGACAATAATATCCATGATGAACGGGCTTTCACCGCCTTGAAATCCGGTCTCCACCGGCATGGACAAACCCTGCCCGGGATGAACCAAGCTTGCCAGAGAATAGCCGATGGTGATCGCGATGACGGTGGTTGACAGATAAATCGCCATGGTTTTTCCCCCAATACGACCCAGTTTCTTTAAATCCCCAATCGCCGCCGTCCCCAAAGTCAACGAAACCAGCACCAATGGAACTACCAACAGTCGAATCCCATTAAGAAATATCCGTCCGATCGGATCATGCACCCAGCGGATGATTATTTCATTGACATTGACCGGTAAAAGGAAGTATTGAATCAGACCGATAATTATCCCAGCGCCGAGACCAATCAGTATCCACACTGTCAGTTTTACTCTCTTCGACTTTGCCATAAAATTCCTCGAAGTTTATGCGATTACTACGGTGCAACGATTCAGAAGGGCGTGACCATTCAGAAAGGGAAGACGTCTCTTTCTTTAAGTTGTGAATATAAGGATTTTTTCCTGGGGAATAAATTATTTCGAGTCGGTTAGGGCATTAAGTATCAGGCATGGGCATCAGGTATGGACATTAGTACGATCTTGTTAAGTGTCTCTTGCGTTTTTCCTTGAAACGCTTTATTTTTAATATTATGGACAAACTAAAACTTATGCAAATTCGGCGTCGTTCGAAACACTTCTTGAAGGAGTTGCTTGCTCCCCTTGGTCGCAGCGAGCGGCGACGCTGGTCAGCGATGTATGTGCGAGGATTGCTTTCCTCACTTGAAAAAAGACTGTTTCCGCCATCGCCCGTCATTTTCCCGGACGACGGCGCGTCCGGACTCCCTGGCTACGCTACCCTCATCGCAGGCGGTGACGCCTACGCTACCCCTCTACATGGGCGGGACGCCCATGCTACGCAGGCGGTGATGCCTACGCTACCCCTCTACATGGGCGGGACGCCCATGCTACGCAGGCGGTGACGCCTACGCTACCGAATTGATATATTGATATGAAGAGTCGCTAAGGTGAAATTCCAGTCAGGTTCAACATAAATTTGGAACATGAGTTTTTGGTGAGCAATTCTGGTACGGGAGGAAGTTGTGGAAATTAACATCTTGATTGTTGATGATGAAGAGAGCATTCGCGATCTTTT
>CAZCRQ010000181.1:0-6352 GCA_964501095.1 uncultured bacterium
GTCCCTTCATGCCATTCGGATAAATAGGAAATTTGCTCTTCGGTCAGTTCATCGATCTGTAATCCCATCGATTGCAATTTAAGACGACTGACAAGATTCTCGATCTCGGAAGGCGGGTCATAAACCTTGGCTTCCAGATCTTTGGCGTAAATAGACATGTATTCGGCGGCGAGCGCCTGGGTGGAAAAACTCATATCCATCACCGAAGCAGGATGTCCCTCAGCGGCGGCAAGATTGACCAGGCGCCCTTCCGCCAACAGGTAAATCCGCGTTCCATTTTTCAGAGAGTATTCATCTACATGGTTACGGACGCCATTGTGTATTTTTAAGGCGATCTGGGAGAGGGCGGGGAGATCTAATTCCACATCAAAATGCCCGCTGTTCGCTACAATAACGCCATCTTTCATTTTTTCAAAATGTTCCGCCCGGATGACATGCTTATTGCCGGTTAAAGTGACAAAGATATCACCCTGTGGGGCAGCTTCCGCCATCGGCATGACACGAAATCCATCCATCGCCGCTTCCAAAGCTTTGATTGGATCGATTTCGGTGATGATTACATTCCCTCCCATTCCGCGTATACGATTGGCGAAACCCCTGCCGCACCAACCATAGCCGGCGACAACGATCGTTTTCCCGGCAATCAGGACATCGGTCGCTCGAATAATTCCATCCACAGTCGACTGACCGGTGCCATAACGGTTATCGAAGAGGTTCTTCGTCTTCGCATCGTTTACCGCAATCACGGGCAATTTAAGCACGCCGCTTCTCTCCATGGCGCGCAGACGGATAACGCCGGTCGTGGTTTCCTCCATTGATCCCAGCATGTCCTTGATTTGTTCCGGATAACTTTCATGGAGAGTGGTGACCAGATCGCAACCATCATCCATCGTAATCTGCGGTTTGCTCTCTACAGTGGAAACGATATGCTGGTAATATCCTTCATTGTCAACCGCACGAATGGCGTAAACACGAACATTGTAATCGCGGACAAGACTGGCGGCGACATCATCCTGAGTCGAGAGCGGATTGGAAGCGCAGAGAATAACTTCCGCGCCGCCGGTTTTCAAGGTGCGCATTAAATTCGCGGTCTCCGCCGTGACATGAAGGCACGCCCCGATACGTTTTCCTTCCAACGGCTGTTCTTTCCGGAATCGTTCCCTGATCTGACGTAAGACCGGCATATTATTGTCCGCCCAGAGAATACGTCGCAGCCCCTCATCGGCTAATTTCAAGTCTATTATTTCGCAATCTTTAAGCTTCATTTCCATTCCTTTCTTAATTAAGCTTCTTTCGCCAGTAACGGCGCAATCTGACTGGTATCTTCCCAAGTAAATCCATCCTCCTCACGTCCGAGATGCCCATAAGTTGCGGTTGGGAGAAACCGTGGACGGCGTAAATCGAGATGATCGATAATACCCGCAGGAGTGAAATTGATATATTTCTGGAGCAGTTCGGCGATACGTTTTTCCTCAATCTTGCCGGTGCCGTGAGTACGCACTAGGAAACTAACTGGTTTGGCGACTCCGATGGCATAAGCAAGCTGGATAGTACATTTATCCGCCAACCCAGCCGCGACGACGTTTTTCGCGGCGTAACGTGTAATGTAGCAGCCGCTTCGATCCACTTTGGTGGCGTCTTTACCACTCAAGGCTCCTCCGCCGTGAAGGGCGAAACCGCCATAAGTGTCAACAATGATTTTCCGTCCGGTCAGACCGGCGTCAGCGTGAGGTCCGCCTTGCACAAACCGACCTGTCGGATTGATATGAACTGTAAAATCGTTTCCATCGATCAGTTCTGGGGGAATTACGGCGTTTATAACATGTTTTTTTACCGCTTCATGAATTTCCTGCTGCTTGATTTGCGGTTCATGCTGTGTAGAAATTACAACAGTTTTTACTTGCACCGGTTGATCATCCGCGAATAGTACAGTTACTTGCGACTTTCCATCCGGACGCAGCCAAGGTAGAACGCCATTCTTGCGCACCTCTGCCAATTTTCTGACCAAACCGTGCGCTAACATTATTGGAAGAGGCATCAATACCTCTGTCTGACGGCAGGCGAAACCGAACATCATCCCCTGGTCTCCGGCGCCAGCTTTATCCACTCCCAGGGCAATGTCGCTCGCCTGTTGACCGATGGTGGTGAGCACTGCGCAAGTGGCGGCATCGAATCCGAGGTCGGAATGAACATACCCGATATCGTGAATGACTTGCCGCACCAACTGGGGGATGTCCACATAAGTCGAAGTGGTGATCTCTCCACCCACCAACGCCATTCCAGTAGTGACAAAACACTCGCAGGCGACCCGACCGAACGGATCCTCTCTTAAAATTGCATCCAGCACCGCATCGCTGATTTGATCGGCGATCTTGTCAGGGTGCCCTTCGGTCACAGATTCACTCGTAAAAAGGTAGTCGGACATGAAAATTTCCTTTGTTGATATTAAAACATAGATTATTTAATTTAAAGCCATTTTATATGAGATCTTACTCAGGGTAGCGTAAGCCTCCGTGCTTGCGATCCCTATGCTTGCGAATTGCGTTTTCGATCTCTCGCAGGCAGGGACGCCTACGCTACCCCTCTACATGGGCGGGACGCCCATGCTACGCAGGCAGGGACGCCTACGCTACCCCTCGAATAAACCTATGCTGAACGCGAACCAAACCAGATAGGTATATCGGCAAAACGTTTTCTCATAAACCGCACCAGGGCGTCACGCGCTTCCATCGCGGTCTGATAGCTGCAGATCTTTTCCGCCAACGCCCTCGATTCCTCATAAGTTGAAGAACGAATCAACTTTTTCACTTCCGGGATCAACGCTGGACTGACAGAGAGTTCATCGACACCCAAACCGAGGAGGAGAAGCGTAGCCAAAGTATCACCAGCCATTTCCCCGCACACGCCAACCCAGATTCCCTGCTCATGCCCGGCATCGATGGTCTTGCGAATCAACTCCAAAATCGCAGGATGATATGGCTGATAAAGATGTGCGACCTGTTCATTATCCCGATCGACGGCAAGAGTGAACTGGATCAAATCGTTGGTCCCGATGGAGAAGAAATCGACGTGTTTTGCGAAGGCGGACGCCATGATGGCAACAGAAGGTATTTCCACCATGATGCCGATGGAAATGTCACGATCGAATGCGCTGCCCTCTGATTCAAGCGACGCTTTCGCCGATTCCAGCAACTCTTTAGCTTGCATCAACTCTTTTAGATCATGAATCATCGGGAACATCAGGTTGACATTACCCAAGGCGCTTGCTCTTAAAATCGCTCGAAGTTGGAGCATAAAATGTTCGGGCTGATCCAAACCCACACGTATGGCGCGCCAACCGAGGAAGGGATTTTTTTCCGGTGGAATGTTCGATCCGGGGAAAGCCTTGTCGCCACCCAGATCGAAGGTCCTGATGATCACCCGCTCAGGATGGAGAGTCTGGGCGACACGAAGATATTCCTTGTATTGTTCCTCTTCAGAAGGCATTCCACCCCGTGCGAGATAAAGATATTCGGTGCGAAACAATCCGATTCCCTCGCCGCCCCGTGCTCGCACCCGATTCGCTTCTTCCGGCAGTTCGATATTGGCGGAGAGTTCGATTCGACGTCCATCACGAGTGATGGAAGGCATTTCATGTATGTCGCGCAGCGAGGCGGTGAAATCACGATATTGTTTTTCCTTGACTAGGTATCGTTCATAATGAGTTTTTGTTGGACGCAGGATTACTTTTCCGCTGTTCCCATTCACGATGACAAGATCACCATCGACAGCATGCTTGGTGATGTCTCGTAGTCCGACGACGCTGGGAACACCGAGAATGCGCGTAAGAATGGCAGTGTGGCTGGTGGCGCCGCCAGCGTCTGTCGCCACTCCAATGATATGATCCATGTCCAGTTGCAAAATGTCGGAGGGATTCAATTGCTGGGCAACCAGGATAGATGGATTTTTTACCCCGATCACAGTATCTGTCGGCATCCCGGAGAGGTGGTTGACGAGTCGATTGCAGACATCACTGACATCCTGGGCGCGATCACGAAAGACATCCTCTTTCTGCGCCATCAGGTTATCGGCGACCTTTCCCAGGATGCACCTGACAGCATAATCAGCGCTGCATTTCTCATCCCTGATCCGCGCACGAATCTGGTCAAAAGTAGGTTCATCCTCGAGAAACATCAGATGGGCGTCAAAGATTCGTGCAACAATCTCGCCAAAGCTTGCCATCGCCTTGGCGCGGTGTTTTTCTATGTCATTACGGGTTTTTTCAATCGCCTGACTTAAATGAATAATTTCCTGATCCAATAACAACTCATCAATTGTAACTGGTTCCAGCGCCCGCGCTCGATGCTGTAACAGCACCGCTGGGGCTACCGCAATCCCCGGCGCCACGGGATAACCTAAAAAGTGCTTCTGGTGAGGCATCAGGATTTCATTCCTCGTAGAATTTATTCTCAACCAATTTAATGAGTTCCCGCAGACAAACCTCTTCCTGCGGACCATCGACCCGAATTTCCAGCTCAGTACCTTTTCCCGCCGCGAGCATCATCACCCCCAAGATACTCTTTCCATTGACAATATCGGAACCGCGTACAATCTCCACGACGGTTTCCTTAAATTTCGCCGCGGTACGTACGAATTGGGACGCGGGACGGGCGTGAAATCCCAACTTGTTTTTCAAAACGACTTTCGTTGTGGTCATGATGATTCAGAAAGCTTTTCAACCTGCGGGATTTGCAAGCAGGGAACGCAAGCACAGGGATCGCAAGCACGGAGGCTTACGCTACCAGGACCTGGAGATCATATATTCCGCCCACGCTTGGAGAAGGTCGCGATATTTGTTTGACGGTAAAACCTCAAGCATTTCCAGCGCCTCCCGGATGTGAGTTCGTGCTCGCTGCTGTGTAAGTTCAATTCCCTCGCGATTCACGAGAATGTTTATCGCTTGTGTGATCTCATCTTCGCTTATATTCTCATTTCCGAGAACATGTTCCAGGAACCGGCGTTCTTCCTGGTTTGCATTGTCATACGCATAATGAACAATCGTCGTTCGTTTCCCCTCGCGTATATCGCTTCCAACCGGTTTCCCAAGTTTTTCCTGATCGCCAATAATGCCCAGCACGTCATCCTGAAGCTGAAAAGCTATTCCACAGTGACTGGCGAATCCTTCCAACGCTTGAACGTGCGGGTGATTGCGATTTTCATATCCGAAACCGATCAACGCCCCGGCACGTGCGCAAAAACGATAGAGAACCCCGGTTTTCTTCCACAACATGCTTTCGATCAGGGCAACGGTGGTCTGATTCATGGGAAGATAAGAATATTGAATATCCAATATCTCCCCTTCGACCAGCAGATTGAGAACTTCGGTATCCAAATCGTTGATCAGCGAGATGGTGACTTTGGGATCGACATTGTGAATCCTGGTCAGTTCAGTCATCATCGAGATTCCCCAGCCGTGTTGAACATCTCCCGCCAGGATCGCCACGCTGATTCCATAGTGCGAGGCATGATCGCCATCGATCTTGAACTCACGGTTGCCGTTGACATAGCGGAAATACTCATGCACGGTTTTTCCGCCGCGCCTCATGTCATCACGGTCGATAATGTCATCGTGAACCAGTGTCCAAGTGTGAAACACTTCAACCGCCGCCGCCGCCGGGATCGCTCTTTCCACCTCTCCTCCGAGTGCGCCGCAACTCCAAAGCAAAATCGCCGGACGAAGACGTTTTCCACCTGAACGTGTGTATAATGTTACCGCTTCAGCAATATCTTGTGGTTGGAATCGTTTAGTATATTCCACTGAGTGCAAATATGAATCGATTCGTTTTGCACAGTGCTCCAGCTCCTGAAAGAAAATCAATTTATCCGATGTCATCATGTGAACCGCTGCTCCCAAATTCCGGAAAGCCTCGATATTTATCTTATAGAATTTTAAATTATGGCAATCCCTAAGAGGAATCAAGGCGGGATGCAAGATGTAAAGTGATTCCCCGAAAGTTTCGGACATTACATGATGGTAGTGTAGGCGTCCCTAGTAGTCCATGTCAGATGATTTGATGGGATATATCTCAGTTTATGCGAGTAACATTTACCCGCATTAGTAGATTGCTCTTTAATGTTTGCCCGCTTCAGCGGGCTGATATGTAGCACCCGCCTTCAGGCGGGGTGGTAAGGATAACCTATTGTAAAAGCGCGCTTTAGCGTGGCTTCTCGGAAAATTGAAATTGATCGTGCATAAAGCTGAAGCACATCCCAAGGTAGTCCATGTCAGATGATTTGATGGGATATATCTCAGTTCAGGCGAGTAACATTTACCCGCATTAGTAGATTGCTCTTTAATGTTTGCCCGCTTCAG
>CAZCRQ010000182.1:0-1648 GCA_964501095.1 uncultured bacterium
ACTTGAATGATGGTTGTGTTATTCTCGCAGCTCACCAGTGCTAAACCCAGGATGAGCGCCAAGATTGAAAAACAACTGAGATAACGTGCTTTCATGGTAGATTCCTCCAAGTTGGATTTGCTGGTTGGTTATTTAACATATTGCTAAAGATAGACTTAAACAGTATTTATTCTAGTGATGGAGAACTGAAAGATTTTGCGCATTATGTAAAATGAAAACAAACCAATCTGCTCGGACAGCTTGGAAGGCGGGGATGCTGTTATTGTTCCAACCGGTTTGAATGTACAACCTAAATCACAGGAGGTTGATCGGTCGTAGAAACAGAAATACGAAGCTGGTTCAACTCCTGTTGCACTTTTTCCAGCTTCTCTTCCGCCTTCTTCCGGGCGTGTTTCTCCTTGGATAAATCGGATAAGGCTTTTAGATGGCTGAACAAGGCGATAATCAAGAAGGTGATCATCCCAACGGCAAAAGCGGCAAAAAGCGCCAGATAGAGGGGTATCTCTCTTGACTGCCAACGGAGAAAACGGATTACCACCTGGTCATGTTGATTTTGAAAAGCAAAACCCAATACTGCCGCGATTAAAATAACAATAACTATCCATCGAATAAACCACATGGTCACTCCATGTACAATAAATGGTACTCGGAAGATAAAAAGCATTTATAGCTATAATTATTTAAAAGTTCTTGGATCATTATCAAACAACTTTTCCTCGTAAAGTGAAACCGGAAAGTTTGGCAAGACGAACCCGCACTTCTGTTCCAGGCGATTGATTTCCAGGGAAGACGACAACCTGCCCGGCGGGAGTACGTCCCATCATTTCATCTGGATTTTTTTTGCTGCGACTCTCGACCAGCACCGGCAAAGTACGTCCGATCAACGAGAGTCTGCGTCTGGCTCCACTCTTTCGAACAATATCATTAAGAATCATCAGTCGTCGAACTTTTTCTTCATTCGGTACATCATCCGGCAAACTTGCGGCTGGAGTCCCGGGACGCTCAGAATAACGATATATAAAGGCATCATCAAAGCCAATCTCGGAAACCAGCCGCTCAGTCTCACGAAAATCAGCTTCCGTTTCGCTGGGAAATCCGACAATGATGTCCGTGCTAAGCAATAAATCCCTGACCAGTTCACGCGCCTGATCGACCAATTTTCGGTAATGATCAGCAGTATAATTACGTCCCATGCGCTCCAGAATCCGGTCGCTGCCAGATTGAATCGGTAAATGTAACTCTGGACAAAATGGTAAGCCTTTTCCGATTATTTTTAACAATTCCGTTGAACAATCTTTAGGATGTGATGTTAGAAAACGGATTCTTTTAACTCCGGGAACATTACTTACTTCTGTTAAAAGTCTTGGGAAATCGACGTTTTCATATCTATAACTATTGACATTTTGCCCGAGCAGAGTGACCTGAGGAAATCCTTCGATAACTGTCTGGCGTACCTCCCTAAGGATCGATGGCGCCGGACGGCTACGTTCCGAACCCCGCGCGCTCGGAACGACACAATAGGTACAATGATTGTCGCAGCCGCGGGAAATTGTGATCCAGGCATTGACCGCGTCACGCCGCGAGGGGAGAATCTCATCGTAAAGTTCCTCCTCAGCGCCGTTCAATACTATCTTTGTAGCGTAAGACT
>CAZCRQ010000182.1:1748-6341 GCA_964501095.1 uncultured bacterium
TTACGCTACCGCCTTTTGCCGAATCCAGCAATAAAGCCGGCAGTGCGCGGTAGGCATCCGGACCCAAGATCCAATCGAGAAACGGGAGGCGCTCCGCGAGAACTTCGCCCATATATTTTGACAAACAGCCTAACACCCCGATACGCACAGCGTGATTCGCTTCTTTGTATTTGCGGTACTGCGAGATATTAGTGATCGCTTTTTCCTGGGCATGTTCTCGTACGGCGCAGGTGTTGATCAGAATTATTCCGGCTTGATTGGGGGAGTCGGCACGCTGATAGCCGTGCTCTTCCAAAAGCGCCAGTACGATCTCTGAATCTGCCAGATTCATCTGGCAACCGTAAGTCTCGATATAGATAGAACCTGAATTCATTTTATACTCTGAAGAGTACCTGTTCCCGCTGAAACACACGAATAGTAATGAAGATTCCTACGGCAGCGTAAATCGTCATCGCCAGCAGCACCAGCAGGATGTTTCCCACATCGGGGGAACCCATCAAAATACTCTTCATCGCCAGGGCGATATTGATAATGGGGATCCAGACCTGTTCCTTTGTGAGTGTAGTGCCCGGCATCATCGACATCATCGCTGGGAAAATCAGCAGGATATATAAAGGTACGATATAACTCTGGGCTTCTCGAGTACTCTTGGCAAAAATAGCTACAGTCAATAAAAGTGAGGCTAAAAGTGCAGTCAGGGGAATCATCATCCCCAAGGCAAGGAGTAAATAGCCCAGGTTGATCGAAAAACTTATGCCTTCCACTTGATTCGTCATAAACGTAGTGAAACCATAACCCATCATCACAGCCAACGAGATTAAGGAAATGGCTGCGGTTACCAGAGCGGTGGTCATCACGGTAAAGAACTTGCCGAGAACAACTTCCACTCTCCCGACTGGACTCACCAACAGAGTTTCCAAAGTAGACCGTTCCTTCTCTCCCGCGGTAAGATCGATTGCCGGATAGGTTCCCCCAGACATCGTCAGGATGATCATCATGTATGGCAGGAGCAGTCCGAGGATCATTCCTATCATCTCTTCATCGCTGGCGACATTCTCCTCCTCCCAGGCAAAGGGAGTGAGCACCGTTTCCGGGACGTTCATCTCTTTCAACCTGGCGGCGGTTTCCTGGCGACGGATTTCCTCCAGACGCTCCTTCAACTTCTTTGCCGCAATGGAAGAACGTTCATTGCTTTGATCAACTAGGATGGTGAAGGAAGCTATGCCGAGATTACGGTCTGGACGCTCTGGCGGCAAGAGGAGAACCACCTGGATTTTGCCATCTTTCAGCATCGTACGAGCTGCTCCCAGATTGTCGCCGTAATCCTCGATGATCAGGTTCTCCGTTGCGAGCAATTTTGTGTAAAGATCCATCCATTGTACAGTATGAATAACGAACACGCGATAGACCTGGTTCTCCAGTGATTTTTGCTGTTTCTCCATCAATGACCCAAATCCTATAGTGACCAGGGGGATCATCAGGAGCGGCACCAGGATCATCGAAATCAGGGTGCGACGATCACGAATGATGTCGAGGAGTTCTTTACGATAGACCAGGCTGACGTTTCTCAAGCTGAAGAGTTTCATGGAAAATCCACCCGTCCAAACATCTGTTTCGCCGCTTCCGCCGCTTTCATAAGAATCTCCTCCTCCCCTTCGATCACGCCATGTTCCATTAAAACCTTCCCGTCACAGACGACCGAATCGACAACACTCGAATTTGCTGAATATACCAAATGGCTGACCAGGTTGTGCATGGGGATCATCTCGGGACGGTGGGTGTTCAACAGGATGAAATCCGCAGGACCGCCAAGGTGAATCGTATCGCAGGGATACTTGAAGAAATGAGCAGGATTGGTGGTCGCCATCTGCATCACTTCTGGTGCGGGAAGAGCGGTTGGATCTTGTTGGTGATGTTTCTGCAGGAGGGCGGCGATTTTCATATCTTCCAGGATGTCCAAGTTGTTGTTCGATCCGGCGCCATCGGTCGCCAGGGCGGGAATCGCCCCCGATTCCTTGAGTTTACGATATGGATACACCCCGCCCACCGCCAGTTTCATGTTGCTCACCGGATTGTGTACGCACAACACCCGATGTGAGCCCAGCAATTCGATGTCGCGTTCGGTCAGGATGACAGTATGCGCCGCTACTAGACGGTCGCTGAGGAGATTCAGACGATGCAGGTATTCAACTGGGGTGCAGCCATGAGCGTCACGGCAATCCTGTACCTCTTTCTGCGTTTCCGAGAGATGAGTATGAAGATATAAATTATGACGCCGGGTGAATTCTCCCGCCCAGAGCAGGGATTCCTCGGATACTGTATAGATAGCATGAGGTGCAATGGCAAAAGTTACATGATCGGAATATCGCCCCATTTCACTAAAAAGACGTTCGTTTGTTTCGCGTTGCTGACGCGCAAATTCAGGTTGATCGAAGTCGATGAACACCGCGGAGAGGCAGGCGCGAATCCCCATCTCCTCCACCGCCCGCGCTACTTGGTGAAAATCCCAATACATATCGACAAAATAGGTAATTCCACTGTGGATCATCTCGACAATTGCCAGCTTTGTTCCCCAATAGACCTCCTCGGGCTTTATCGTCTGCTCATAGGGCCAAATCCGGGTTTGCAGCCACTCCATTAACGGCAGGTCGTCGCCGTTCCCCCGGAAAAGTGTCATGGCGGCGTGAGTATGGCTGTTGATAAAAGGCGGATGCACGGGAAAACCTCTGCCGTCGAGAACAGTGTCCGCCGGACGTTCTACACCTATCGAGGCAATTTTCCCCTTCTCACAATAGATCGAAGTTGTTTTATTATCTAGTATGATATTTTTGACTAATAGTGATTTCATTCGTGATGTTTCTCTTACTACAAACGATAGCGGGTGTAATAATAATCCAATTCCGGCAGCCCACCCTGGAAGACAAGATAGCCGTCGAAGGGCTCACGTGCGGTGATCTCGCCGGCGACAGGTTTCAACATCATCCGTTTGACTTCCTCATGATCCTGCACTTGCCCGAGCGTCCAGCCGAGTTTCACATACGCCACTTCCGGGAGCATGTTCCCCAAAGGTGTGACTCCCAGCTCCATGATGTCGCGTCCGGTGTCGTAGACAAACATCTGCACATATCCCCACAAGGTCTGCACGGTCATGAACATGTGCACTCCGGCATCGATGGCGCGTCTCATCGCCGGGTAGAGCGGCTTGTTGACATGCCCCAAACCTGTCCCGGCGATAATGATCCCTTTATAACCATTATGCACCAGGCTGTCGATGATGTCCGGTTTCATATTCGGATAATACCAGACGATGGTTACCCGATCATCGAAGCAGGCTTTCAACTTGAGTTTGCGGTTGTGATCGCGATGGCGGAATTCATCCTGAGCCTTGATATAATGAACGCCCTCCAGGTCTACCCGGGCGATGGGGGTATCGGAGAGGGTGCGGAAGGTGCTGCGGTAGCTGGAGTGCATCTTGCGGACACGTGTGCCGCGATGCAGCAGATCATAAGAATCGCTAGTCGGACCGAACATACAGACCATCACCTCGGCGATGTCGCCGTGCGCTGCGGTTTGCACCGCCCGGATCAGGTTGAAAGCGGCGTCGGAGGAGGGACGGTCGCTGGAACGCTGACTGCCGACAATAACTACTGGAATCGGCAGATCCTGAAGCATGAAGGAGAGCGCCGCCGCGGTGTAATGCATCGTGTCGGTACCATGCCCGATCACCACCCCCGCCACGCCCTTGTCGATCTCTTTCGCAATCGCTTCCGCCACACCCATCCAATGTTTTGGACCGATATTCTCGCTGAACTCTCCATAGAGCTTGAACGTCTCGAGGTTGCAAATGTCGGCGAGTTCCGGTACGGCGCCATAGAGTTCTCCGGGGCTGAAAGCGGGAATCACCGCGCCGGTGCGGTAATCGAGACGGCTGGCGATTGTACCGCCTGTGCCCAAGAGCGTGACTTTCGCCTTCTTCTCATCGTACGGGAATTGTTTCTCGGGAATCTGGTAATGTGCTTTTCGATAACCGAGGATGGTGATCTTATTGATCGTCTCGATAGCAACGCCGATATTGTAACCATTATAGGTCAGTTTGATCACCAGGTGACGGTCATCCGCGGTCTCGCTTCGCGGCAGCAGGATCCCGCTGAATTCGCCGCGAGTAGTGTCGAGGCTGACATCGCACCATACCCGTACCCCCTGTTGCTGCAACAACGCTTTCGCCCGACCGCGATAGCCTTTATAATCTTCCGCCGGATCGGGTGGAGGAAGCTGAATCTTCGGTTCTGTCTGTGCTTGCAATGTAATCGACTTTCGTTAGGTCATTATGTCTATTGCGAGTTGAAAAGGTATTCATACCCTGGAATTGATGCAAGATACTACCAGACCCTGAAGACAGAGCCAAGCTTGACAGCCCAACGCCTTGATACTATCTTTAAGCGATTTAATTAGGAGAGTAACTGCTAAGCGGTGGTGACGCAAAGGTAGCGTACCAGCTTCCCAAGCTGGCTGTTGCGGGTTCGAGTCCCGTCCGCCGCTCTATTTAAGCAAATCTTTGCCAAGATATTATTTAAATATATACATAATGTTTAT
>CAZCRQ010000183.1:0-6320 GCA_964501095.1 uncultured bacterium
GGGACGCCTACGCTACCATCGTAAGAGCCTCCATGCTCCAAGAAGTACTTCCAGGAAACCAAGAAATTTTCTCCGACCTGTTGCATTACTAAAAATAGATAGTTACCTTTGAGACTAAATATCATTGAAGAGAGTGATCTCTTTTCACTCACGCCTAAGCCAGGAAAATTTTCAACTGTTTCAAGTTCAAGTCTGTTTTGCATCTATCTGATATTATTTAACTTATAGCGTTTTATAAACGCTTCAGAGAAAAAATCTTGAGCTGTTAAAAAGAAACTGAAAAATTACTATGCGAAGCAAGGAGCCAACCATCAATCCGGATAAACCCAGGAAGCCTGATAACACGCCAAGTCCAGGGGATCCGGAGGTTCCATCGCCGATTAGAGAAGTAACACAATCCCCTTCTGAGGAGTCGCCGGGCAAGAATGATGGGAACCGGAAGGATGTGGGGAACACCCTTGAAACGGAGTCACGACATGGCGCCAATGGTTCCGGTGTCGCTGACGCAATGGAGAAGAAAAGCAGTTCAGACACTCTTCTCCATTTTTTCCAGAATTCTCCCGATCCATTCCTCCTGATCGATTATGAGCTGAATATTCTCGAGATGAATCCTGCCGCTTTGGAGATGCTCCTGCAAATCGCCGGGGATGCCTCCCTGAAAAATTTCCTTCTTATCATCCCGGAGCCGGAGAGGAATACCTTTTCAGATTGTTGCCGGCAGGTGATCGAAACTGGAGAGCCGGGTAAAACAGTTGTACGATTTGAAACTCAGAAGGAAGCCGGCGAGGTTTTTTATGCCCTGTCTCTCTTTAAAGTCGAGACCGGATTGGGTGTGCTGGCGCGAGACATCACCACGCAACACTCCAGTGACCGCTCCCTGCAGGAAAATAAGCAGCTTTATCACAACATTATCGAAAACACGCCCCAAGCCCTGGTGTTGACCAATCTCCACGGAGTCCCGATCCTGGCGAACCGGAAAGCGATGGAACTTCTTGGTTTCACCGGCGATGAGGAATTTCGCGAAAAGGTGCGGGATTTTACGGACATAATCACCGCCGAGCAGCGGGAAGAATTTCGCACTTTCTGTGAAAATCTGATACGAGATACTGTTTCCAGTGCCTGTGAGCTGACGCTCCTGAGAAGCGATGGACGTTTGTTGTCGACAGAACTCTCAGCCGCGCTGGCGACAGATTCTTCCGACAATCCTCGGGCGATGATTCTCCTGCTCCGAGAGTTGCCGGAGAATACCGAACAATCGCTGGTAACGGTCTCTGAACTGGAAGAGATGAGGAAAAAATACAATGAACTGGAGCAACTTCTCCATATCGCTTCCCATGACCTGAGAACCCCGATCATCAACATTCTCGGTTTTGGCGGTGAGCTGGAACTGAATCTGAAGGATCTCGACGCCCTTCTCTCCAGCGCGGATAATTTCATCACCATTCGCGATGAAATAGACCCCATCATCCATAACCTCATCCCTCTCTCCTTAAAACACATACTTTTCAGCGCTGAACGTCTCGATGCCATGCTCTCAGGATTGTCCCGGTTGTCACATGTCGACCGGGCAGAACTCGCTTTCAAAGAGATCGATATGAACAAGCTGTTGCAGAATGTGCTCGGCACTTTTGAGTATCGACTGCAGGAAAGCGGCATTGACCTGGTTTGCAAACAACTGCCGTCATGCTATGGCGATGAATTTCAGTTAAGCCAGGTGTTCTCGAATCTGATCGATAACGCATTGAAATATCTTGAGCCCTCACGACGCGGGAAAGTGCGGATTTACGGCTGGAGACGCGGTAAACAGGTCACTTTCTGTGTCGAGGACAATGGAATTGGCATCCCTCAGGAACATCAAAAGAAGATCTTCGATGTCTTTACTCGATTGAATCCGGGGAAGGGATCAGGAGAAGGACTGGGACTAGCGATTGCGCGAAAAATCATCGAGCGGCATAACGGCGAGATTTGGCTGGAATCCGAACCCGATAAAGGATGCCGGTTTTCCCTCACACTTGCCACAACTGTCGAGCAGGGCGACCGTTTAAAACCGGACATCGAAATCATCATTGCCGATGATGATCCGGGTAATGCTCTCCTCTTGGAGAAAAACCTGAAGCGAGCCGGCATTCTCAACAAAGTGCAGTTCTTATCGGATGGGCAAGCCGCTCGGGACTTTCTCCTGAATAAAGAAAATTTGTTTACCCCCACCGGCAGACAAGCCTATTTGTTTTTCTTGAACATACACCTGTCAAAAGTAGATGGAATCGACATTTTAAGGTGGATTAGGCAGGATGAAGACCTTAAACGCCTGCCGGTGATCATGCTGTCCAACATCGATGATCCACCAACAATGGAACGATGCAAAAGTCTTGGATGTGATGAAATTCTTGTCAAACCTGTTTCATTGAACATGGTGATGGAAGTCATCAGGAAGGCTGGTTTCCTGATCAAAGTCGTAACCAATCCGGAAGGTGAGGGAGATACTCCACATGAAAACGACAGAAGATAAGCTAGCCCATGCAAAAACAGCGACTATCGAGAAGTATACCATTCTGATTGTCGAAGATGACCGTGCTCTCTCTGAACTAGTGGGTTTGAAACTTCGACGCGAGGGATACGAAATAAAACAAGTCTTTCAAGGTCGTGAGGGAATTACCAGCGCAATCGAGATGCGTCCGGAATTGATTTTGCTCGACTATAGTCTTCCCGATATGACCGCAGCCGAGGTTATAAAGCATCTGACCGATCAGGGAGTTGATCTTCCTTTCATCATCATGACCGCCCATCAAGAGAGCAAGATGGCGGTGGAAATGATGAAAATGGGGGCAAAGGATTACCTGGTCAAGGAGGGTAATTACCTCGAGCTGCTTCCCCAAGTCGTGAATCAAGTGATGAACCAGATCGTAGCCCAACGCAATCTGGTGGAAGCGGAGATGAAATTGCAAGCGAGCGAACGGCAGTACCGTTCCCTTTTTGAACGCGATGTCGCCGGAAACTATCATACCACCCTGGACGGCGCCATTATCGACTGCAATCAGGCATTCGCACGTATTTTCGGTTACTCCAACTCAGAAGAGATATTAAAGATCAATGCGGCACAATTATATTTTCATCATGGTGATCGGGAGCGATTTATCAAGAATCTTCAGAATGATGGTGTGCTGAGAAATTATGAAGCCTGCATGCGCCGTAAGGATGGCAACCCGGTCTGGATCCTGGAGAGTGTCGTTCTCTTCGCTGAAGATGGACAAATACCCTCGTATATTCAGGGAACGATGATCGATATCACGGATCGGAAGAAAACCGAGGAAGCGCTGCGTGTATCGGAGGAATTGAATCGCGGTATTGTCAATACTGCTCCCATCGGGATCATGTACCTGGATAAATTCGGAAAAGTTTTATATGAAAATCCCGTCATGGCGAACATTCTTGGATACACGATCCAGGGGAAAGAGACTTATCGAGATCAGAACGTTTTGGAAATTCCAATCATCAGGGAATCCTCCAGCGGAGAGTGCATCGAGAAGCTGTTAGAAGGAAACATGGTTTTAGGTGAGCAAGTGAAGTGCCAGACATCTGGGGGAGGGCAAAAAATACTTCAGATTCATGCGGCGCCACGCCGGGGGGTGGAAGGCGAGGTTGTCGGCGCAGTATTCATGGTGCTTGATACTACCGACTATTGCCAGTTGGAAGAGCAATATCTTCAGTCGCAGAAAATGGAAGCCATCGGTCAGCTTGCCGGAGGAATTGCGCATGATTTCAACAATTTGCTGATGGCGATCGCCGGTCATACCGAGCTGGCGTTGCTGAAACTGTCCGCCGAGGATCCGATCAAGAAGACTTTTCAGGAAATTCGCAAATCGACCGACCGTGCGGCGCAATTGACCGGGCAACTTTTAACCTTCAGCCGGAAACAACTGGTAAAACCCCAGATTATCAATTGCAACACTGTAATTTCCAACATGCAAAAAATGTTGCTACGGATCATCGGAGAAGATGTGGAACTTCTCACTGTTCCAGCAGACAAATTACATTCGATCCAGATCGATCCGGGACAATTGGAGCAGATTATCTTGAACCTGGCGGTTAATGCCCGCGATGCCATGCCCCAGGGTGGAAAATTGATCATCGAGACACGTAATGTCCTGTTGACAGAAAAAGATATACGTCTTACTCCCGATTTCTCCCCAGGTAACTATGCCGTGCTTTCAATTTCCGACACTGGGATCGGGATGAACGAGGAGGTGAAGGCGAGAATTTTCGAACCGTTTTTCACGACAAAAGGTTTGGGCAAGGGGACGGGACTGGGATTGGCGACCGTGTACGGCATCGTCAAACAGAATAATGGATATATCCGTGTCTTCAGCGAACCCGACAAAGGAACCCGCTTCGAGATCTATTTCCCGAAAATTGCTGGTCAAGCGGTGGAAATTGAAAAAACCGAAGAGACAACTTATCTCCCTCGCGGTACGGAAACTGTCCTGGTAGCCGAAGATGAGGAGATCATACGCGATCTCGCTTGCAAGATCCTGAAACAACAAGGTTATCATGTCATCGAAGCAAAAAGCGGGATCGATGCTTTGTTGCTCTGCCGGCAGCTAAAGAATCCGATAAACCTTTTGATTACCGACGTGATCATGCCGAAAATGAACGGCGCTGATCTGGTGAACCACCTTAGAAAGATCTGGTCGGACTTTAAAGTATTATTCATGTCAGGGTATACTCCCGATGTAATTGTCAAGAATGGCATTCTTAAACCTGGCACTCCCTATATGCAGAAACCTTTCCAGTTGTCAACCCTGGCGAAAAAAGTACGAGAAGTTTTAGATGCTTACTGAAGAGAGTAAGGAGATGTTCAAGATTTCCGCTTTACAGCAACGCGAGTTAGTCTCCATCGATTACTTCATGAATCTTTCTGCGGACATCAATTACCTGCTCGGGAGTAACAAACCGACAAAGCAGACACTCGATTCCCTGGTCGCTCTGGTGCTGGGTCCGGTCTATGGCATTTTAGAGTATGACAACAAGGTGTACCGCGGGGCGATCGAGTGTCTCCTGCTGGGTTACGGCAGAAGAAAGCGTAAAATGGGGACGCCTTCGATCATCCATCCCTTGCGTACCGCGGCGATCCTCGCCAGAGGCATCCCTAATCCCTCCTCATTGCACATCCTCGCCGCCTTGTTGCATGATAAACCGGAGGATATCGATAAAAAACCACTAAGTACGATCAGACGTAAGCTGATTAACGAAAAATTCAAGACCATCCTGGAGACCATTGGCGCCAATGAAGCCTGGTACCTGGGAGAACGTCTTGATCCACTCACTCGTGAAGGAAAACGTTCGCCCACGGACATTGAACAGAGTTACACCGACTACATTCGTAAGATCCTTAAGATCTCGGAAGGAATGCGTGACCTTCTACATGTGAAACTAGCCGACCGGCTGGACAACACCCTGGACTCCCACACAACGCGTCCCGGTGCGGCACGGTTCAATTTCTATAAAACCATTTTCGACATTCTCTTTGTCCCGGTCTTCGATCAGGTTCAGATCAATCTCTATCACTTCTTTCCTACTGTTGAAGAAGGCGTGATACTCCTTAGCCAACTCTATAAAAATTCCCTGATGCTCAGCATGATCCGTATGGAGCAATTGGATAAAAGTGCGGATGATCCGTCGACCAAGATTCTCTTCGATGCCTTAGTGATCGCCAGCATTCGGGAAGCACAGTGGATCGCTTTGGAATTGTTCGCCATCAAGATCAACGATTGTCGTCAGCAGAGAAACCTCCTGATGAAGATTATGGAATACTGCCAAAAAGGAGGTATTCTGGAAATACGGGAAGAATCGGAAAGTGGTTTATTGGATGGCACTTTGGTCAAGTTTGCCTCTTCCGATCGTCACAAACGTCATGAAAGTCTCATCTATATCTATGAAAATCCCGATTTGCTCGCCAGTGTTTTAATCTCATTCATCGCCACCTTTGCCTGTTTTCTCAATGACCAGTCATTTTATATCCGCGGGATTGGGAACTAGGGAGTAGGGTAGGCACCCCCGTATTTTGTATTGCAGAACCTCTTTGCGTCATTGCGTCTTTGCGTCTTTGCGGTGAAAGAGAAAGGCGTTGTCAGTCGTCCTCGGTTGATAGCACAGTAGTTTGGAGTTCAACCTTTAGGTTGCTTTTCAAAGACACGCTAAAGCGTGAACTCCAAACTCGAAACCCGCTCGAAACCCGTGCTGTCAGTCGTCCTCGGCTGACAGTACAGGAGTTTGGAGTTCAACCTTTAGGTTGCTTCTGGGGGCGAATAAAAATATGGATT
>CAZCRQ010000184.1:0-6308 GCA_964501095.1 uncultured bacterium
CCTGGAACGGTCGGTGCGACTCCGGTGCGCCGGCGGCTTCTGGTATCTATTACCTTCGACTCCAGACTCAGATTTTTTCAGAAACCAAAAAGATTGTGCTTTTACGATGATTAATCAATAATGATTATTTCAAAAGTATCATCTTCTGCACAACAACCTTGTCCCCATATTGCACACTCAGGAAATAAACACCACTGACCAGCTTATCAGTCTCAGCAAAGACAAACTGATGTTGACCCGCCTCGAAGGTTCTGGTCGATTCGGAAACTTGTTGACCGAGCACATTGGTGATCATGAATGTGACTTCGCCGGTAGTCGGAATAGAGAATGGAACGGTGATTGTCGGGTTGAATGGATTGGGGAACGCTTGCTGTACAGCGAAATCAATGGGTGATTTGTTCGCCACATCTAAAGTCACTGTTGTATAAGCGCCTTCTCCAAAATACCCAACCTCTTGCGAGACAAGAATAGCCCCATCCCTGCCAATAATCTGTATCAATATGGGATTACCTGTTTTAAAACCAGGAAGGGCAAACTCTTCAGAGCCGCCCCAGGCGGTTACCGGAGTAATATCCTGCTCGACAACCATCGCTTTGCCAACCAGCCGATCATGATCATAAACTTCGATGAAAGTCGGCTCGAGGGTGCGGAGTCCAGACTCTAAACGAACAACTATCGTATAAGGCAAGCCTGTCGCCTGCGGGGCGCTTTCGGCTTGGGGAATCTCTATCACTTCAGCACTAGAGGCTCGTAATAGATCAAACGGTGGATACTGGAAGTTCAGATCTTCCTGGGTAAAGACAAAATACCCTCTTCCCGGCTCCATATTGCCAATAGTATTGATGGCGGGTGGAATCCAGACGCCGCCCAGGTCTGTCTGGACAATTTCGACAAAGTCTTCGATCGGCTCCAACGCCATCGTGATGGGAATTTCATACGGATAAGGGAAACCAAGCCAATTCCAACGCCTTCCAAACAGCTCATACTCCGCATCCGTATTGACATGTTCTCCCTCAACTTCCCACTGTGAAGTTCCGGAAACAAAGATCTGGTATCCTTCACGGGTGTCGATATTTCCGATTGTATTGATAGCCGGCGGGATGAAAATGTCGCCGTCATCCTGGTACACAATCTCCAGATGTTCAATGGTGCCAAAAACTGCCGCCGCATCGAGATTCGGCGGTGTCAGATAAGTCGAGACCAGGTTGAAGAAGTTAGCCCGCAATGGAACTACCATCTGAACTCCAGGTCCGCCGCCCTCGAATAAGCCAAGCATGGCGTTGAGTACTTCCGCGGCATGGTCGGTGTTCGCCGCACCCGAGATCGCTTCGATAGGAAATCCTAGATAGATGGTCTTGAAAGTCCCGGCATTATAGAAAGCGCCCGCGATATGGTCGCCCTGCATGTATTCAAACAGGGATACGGCATTGATCAGAGTCATGGAACTGGGTGAGGTATTATCGCCTGCACCGCCTCCCGCCATGAGGAAAGAGACGCCGGGCAGGGGGCTGTTTGGTGAACTTTCACCGCCTATCCCGCCCGGAGGCGTAATTTGGTCTATCGCGTGGTTGACACTGAAATAATCATGGAACCATTGGGTGGCGCCGACCGCTTCCCCGGCAAACTGGCTGCTTAAAATCAAATTGCCGCCATCATCCAGGTATTGACCGATCGAGATTCTCTCAAGATCGTTCAAAACATGCTGCAAGTCATCATCGGAGGCGGTAGCCCATATCACAGCGTTATATCCTTCAAGATCATTGAAAAACACCAATTCGCCTTCCATCACATCCGGCACAAATCCAGCTTCAGCGAAAATGATTTCCCAATAGTTGAAGAAATCGGTGTCTATCCCGTAATCGTTGACAAAGAGCACCGTCGGCACTCCCACCATCATGACAAACTCGATCTCATCCTCATACCCGCTTTCATCCTCGACATTGAGAATGAAGTTGACATATTGAGGATCATAGCCCGCTGGAACAGTGAAGGAGAAGGGATCATCGCCGTTGTCGCCAGTTTCGCCGTTTATAATATCGCCCCAAGTGCCGCTGTTATCGGTAATTGTAATCGTGGGATCTTCGCAGGTTAGGATTCCTGTGACTCCAAAGGCGGGAAGGTAGAGTTCATGATCCATCAATTCTACAATCAGATTGACAGTTTCTCCAGCATCGGGACGCCCGTTCGGATGCGCCTGCCCCGCATCGTCAATCGTATGAGAATGATACATCAACAAAGGGATATTCGAGGGGATGGTTGCGCTGGCTGAATTGAGAATCTCCCGATCGGCATTATCCTGAATAAATGCGATAATGACCAAGTTGTCGATCGTCCAATTCTCTTCTTCCAGCCACTCAAAATCGATTTGCCATTCCTGAGGCTCATCAGGCGAGACATCCACCTGCGCTCCGCCATCTGTGCCCAACTCAAGTAACGGATAAATAATATCGGTCTGTCCGTTGGGAAACGGCGGCTGCTGATGATGGTGAATCTGACAAAGCGCGACATGGAGTTCAATAAAACCGCCACCAACAAACTGATCCGCTTCCACACTGACATCAACATGGATGAAGTCCCCATCAAACCAGGGGTCCAATGTTATATCAACCGGAGAAGCGATATTCGCCCGTGTATTGATCGACGATCTCATGCTGTTGTAATCCGGATTGGGACCAAGAACGCCATCGACAAAAACATCAGGAATGGCGTCTACTCCATAATAATTACGTCGTTGGTAATTCTCATCCGGATTCCTCAGGTACCAGGGATCATTACCCGCTCCGGGCCAACCCATGTGGTAAGTGATTACCGTCAATTGATCCGTCGAATAGAGATTACGGATTTGTTCCACTGCTTGTCCCGCCGCGAGGCAAGGGGGGCAGGTAGTTGAGGTGAACTCCTCCAACAATACTGTTCGCGGATAGCTCCAAACGCTTGTTATTAGCAGCAATACTGCGAACATAATTAAAATCGGAGATAATGACTTCATGGCTGCTCCAAGTTGTAAAACTGCGATTATTGGCTGTTTTATGATGCGTCTTGATAATGTTGACCTTATAGTAATGCAATGTACATCTCGATTCTTGAGACCGCAACCTGACAGAGAGTTGGATTTTCATCTATAGACTTGGCAGGGTCAAGCGGATTACTTATATTTTCAACCGTTTCATTCCAGCCGAGGTGGTGAAATTGGTAGACGCAGCGGACTCAAAATCCGCCGACCGCTGAGGTCATGGGGGTTCGATTCCCCCCCTCGGCACAGAAATGAAGCGTCAGCCGAGGGCGACTGACGCCACCACCGAATGAAGCGTCAGCCGAGGGCGACTGACGCCACCACCGATAAACCGCAAAGAAGCTGAGAAGCAAAGAAAATATGGTTCCCTCAGCATTTTCGGACTCTCTGTATTATCGGACTCTCTTTATTATTGGACTCTCTGTATTATCGGACTCTCTATATTATCAGACTCTCTGTATTATCGGACTCTCTGTATTATCGGACTCTCTGTATTATCGGACTCTCTGTATTATTGGACTCTCTGAATTATCGGACTCCAACAAAATATCTATATTAAAAACTCGCTGATAGCATCAACTACCTCCTCCATTTGATTTTTAGTCAGTTCCGGGTAGATTGGAATCGCTAGGGAGGTGCTAGCCGCGCATTCAGAAGCTGGGAATTCGCCGGTTCGGTACCCGAGATAAGCAAAGCAGTCCTGGGCATGCAAGGGTACAGGATAATAGACTTCAGTCCCAATGTTGCGCCTCTTCAGAAACTCACGTAAATCATCACGTCCTTCTAAGCGGATAATAAACTGGTTGTAAATGTGACGGTTCATCACTTCCTTGGGCAGGATAATCCCCCTTTTACCCTTCAGCTCACAATTAGCGGAGTCCTGGCAACCATTCTCGAGGCAGCCGGCTCTTTCAATCACGAGTCCGGCGTCGTGAAAGAGTTTGCGATAATAATTCGCATTCTCCTGACGTTTTTTTGTCCATCCATCAAGATATTTGATTTTGACTAAAAGTATCGCCGCTTGTAGGGAATCGAGACGGAAATTACCTCCGATCACACGATGATAGTACTTTGGCATTCCGCCATGGACGCGAAGGATGCGCAATTTTTCCGCGAGGTGATCGTTGTTGGTGACAACCATGCCGCCATCGCCAGCGCCGCCAAGGTTCTTCGAGGGAAAGAAACTGAAGCAGCCGAAATCGCCAATTGAGCCCGCACGTTTTCCGTTATACTCAGCACCGAGCGCCTGGGCGCCATCCTCGATCACATACAGGTCATGCTTCCCAGCTATTTCCATGATCGGATCCATATCCGCCATCTGCCCGAAGAGATGAACCGGGATGATCGCTTTGGTCTTGTTGGTCACGGCGGCTTCGATCCTTGAGGGATCGATGTTGAAGGTCTGCGGATCGATATCGATGAAAACCGGGACAGCATTGATGCGGCTGATGCAACCCGCGGTAGCGAAAAAACTGTATGGGGAAGTGATCACTTCATCCCCTTGACCTATTTCCGCCGTCATCAGGCTGATCAACAAAGCATCGGTTCCGGAAGATACGCCAATAGCGTGTTTCACCCGGCTGTATTTCGCAATTGTCTCTTCCAGTTCCTTAACCTTCGGGCTAAGGATAAACTGTTGTGATTCCAAAACTTCATTTACCTGTTTGAGAACCTCATCTCTGATTGTGGCGAATTGCGCCTTGAGGTCTAAAAGTGGAACGCCCATTGTTATCCCTTTCTAAATCGTCTCTTCTGTATGGTTATTTTCAATGCGCTGAATGTACAAATTTTAAAAGGCAAGTGTGAGAAGCTTTGCGCCAGTTTCTCCTGCTCCGCAGTCATGGGGAGCTTTTCTCATCGAGGGGAGGAATTTGTAAATTGACAGCAGGCAACTATTATTCCATATCAGATAAGTTGATGGCATTATTTCCATTGTAGCACGGGCGTCCCGCCCGCGTCCGCTGGTGTCATGGGCGAGACGCCCATGCTACGTGTCAGGACAACCGGCACCGTCTCTTACGATTTTAACCGCATCATCATTAACCGCATCATCAATAGAAAGAAGAATTATGCCGCCCGATAAAGCTGTATCGAACTCAAAGTACTTGTATCTATCGCCCCCTCATATATCGGATGAGGGATATGAACTTCAACTGGTGGAAGAATGTTTCAGAACGAATTATATCGCCTTTGCCGGTCCTCAAGCCAAAGCATTCGAGGAGGAACTGGCGTCTTATGTCGGAATAAAATATGCCGCAGCTCTTTGCTCCGGCACCGCGGGATTGCATCTGGCGCTCCGTATCCTCGGCGTGAGCACAGGGGATATTGTGCTCTGCTCCACTTTTACATTTGCCTCGAGCGCTAACGTCATCGTTTACCAAAATGCCGAGCCGGTATTCATCGACAGCGACCTTAAAAGCTGGAACATGGATCCAAACCTTTTGGAGGACGAGTTGAAGCGTTGCGACCACGCCGGTCGTTTGCCCAAAGCGGTAATTGTGGTTGATTTATACGGTCAAAGCGCGGATTACAATGCCATCCTTGACATAAGCGGACGTTTTGGTGTTCCGGTGGTCGAGGATGCCGCCGAAGCGCTCGGCGCCACCTACAAAGGGAAAAAATGCGGCGTCTTTGGTGAAATGGGAGTCTTTTCCTTCAACGGCAACAAGATCATCACCACCTCAGGGGGTGGAATGCTGGTGTCTGCAAAGGAGAATTATATTAAAACCGCGGCTTTTCTGGCATCGCAGGCGCGTGATCCGGCACCGCATTATGAGCACTCGCAAATAGGATACAATTACCGACTCAGCGCCATTTGCGCCGCGATTGGTCGTGGGCAGCTTCGGGTCTTAGATAAACGGCTTCAGCAGCGTCGTCAAGTGTTCATCACGTATTACGAGTTGATGAAAAATGTCCCCGGGATTTCTTTTATCCCCCAAGCGGAGTATGGCAGGAGCAACTGTTGGCTTACCGCTATTTTGGTAGAGCCGAAGGAGTTCGGTGCCAGTCGGGAAGAGATTTACGAGCACTTGGAAAAACAGGGCATTCAATCGCGTCCTCTCTGGAAACCGATGCATCTCCAGCCGGTTTTCCGCCATTGCCGAAGTGTCGGCGGGAAGGTGTCGGAGACCCTGTTTGAAAAAGGATTGTGTATTCCCAGCGGCAGTGCGTTGACGAAATCGGATATTGAACGAGTGGTGGAAAATATCCTCGCTTTGCGCAAGTATTGACTTCAGGCTTCAGGCTTCAGGCTACAGGCTTCAGGCTACAGGCTTCAGGCTACAGGTTTTAATTT
>CAZCRQ010000185.1:0-6148 GCA_964501095.1 uncultured bacterium
TTTCGTCAGCCGGGGACGGCTGACGACACTAAACTTAGACTAAACAATATCGATTTTCGGTATCGATGGATTTTTCAGCTCCTTCTCCATCACCCGCTTCACATCAGCAGTGTACTTGGACAAGGCGGCAAAGAGCGGGAATGACCCTCCTTCGCAATTGAGATTCTCAAGGAGGATTTCAAGCAATTTATGACGGTGTTCTTTGGTGAATTCCTTCGGTGAGAAATCCTCTTTAATCATGAGGAACACTTTTCGATCGACCATCGGGCGCAGCGGCTCCATGAGATCGTCGGCGAGACAAAAACCGTCATATTGATTATGATGATGAACTCCGAGAGCCGGATGAAGTCCGGAGCCGCAAATCGCCCTCGCCACTGCCGCCCTGATCAGCGCATAACCGTAATTCAGCCAGATATTTATCCCTTCGAGGGTCGGATCGCGGCGAAAATCCTCCCCGAAGAGCTGATTCCAGTATATCCTCGCCGCCTGCCCTTCGATATTTTCCGGATCACCGCTCCTCACCCTCTCGAGGTACTGGAGCAGTTGGGTCTCCGAACCGACGACTTTTTTGATGACAAAACCCTGTGCTTGAATTTTCGCCCGTATTATATCCTGCCAGAGCCTCTTTTTCACTGATTCGCCTATCTGTGCCTGCATCGCCAGGGTGCGTGAATGGAGCGTATTTCCAGCGAGCGGCAGCAGTATTCCGCCCGGGATATGCTTTTCATCGCTGAACACTACGGCGACATTATTCTCCCAGCATTCGCGAAGCATTCGCTGGGTGCAAGTGATTTGCGGGTTATCGAGAATCAGCGCGCCGAGATCTTCAATCGGCACGCTTCCCGCTTGCTCGCCCTCCTGCTCGATAATCAGTTGTCGATGTTCGAGATAAAGACGACAGGGATTTGAGATTTCCACCACTCGTTTAATCATTGGCGGGCTCCAATCTGCCTATAGGATCAACGTTAATTTTCCTAATCCCATACTTTTTTAAGGAATTTGGAGTCACCATTAATCGCTCTTTTTTATCATCAAGCGTTGAAGCTACATGTAAGCGGAACACAATAATATTATTTGGACCGCTCATTAACTGCACGCGGTAATACAATTTTTTCCCATCCTGCTCGATTTCGACCATGTCATTGATCATCAGGGACATGATGAATTTACAATCCTCACCGTGATCACGCTGTACGATGGGCTTTTTAGTGATACGAGCGCGCCGGGCGGCTTCCATAGTTGTAACGAAGATGCCTTTCCATTTACCGGTCTTCTTATCTTCAACAATTTCAACGTGATGGTTGCTGCCGTAGAGAAAGAATTTATCTTTCTTGCCACCAGTGGAACTCAAACCGAAATAGGAATCGGGATGGACATCTTTCAGGATTCTTACGGAATGGATCGGTACACGTGAATTATTTTTATGGTACAACGGCTCAGCGAAGGCATCTTTTGCTTTATTTCCGAATTGCGCCATTCGGTTTCCCACCAATTCCCGGATATATGGATCGCGAATGTTCTCTACCATATTTGGGGTCAAGGACAAAAGCGGAACACGGCAGGTCAACAGAATCCGGTTTTTCTCGGTGATGCCAACAAAACCATAGACGGTTTCTTCATGCAGAGCACCGGCAATTTTCCGCGTTGAAGCGTGAGAGACGATGATTTTATCGACGGCATCCTTTACCTCAAACCGGAAATTTTTCCAGGGTTCGGGCAGATGGACTCCGTGATCGTAGAGCCCTTTTCCTCGCCATTCGGTGGCGGAGAGACGGGAGAACGTCTGGAGGAGCCGATGATTGGTGAGGGCGATCACGATGGCGTCGATGGTGTGATGACGGTGATCGGCTCGGTTTTTCTCCAGATCACTATCTGGACTCAAGATCGAATTCAATCCCCATTTAAACCTTAACCCCGCGGTCGCCATTCCCTTGGTAACCTGCACTTTCACGCCCAGCCGTCCGATATATTTGACCGCTTCGCGGCAGATATAACGAGTGTCGTTCAGTTGACGGGAGACATATTTGTCCAAATCGATCTCCTTTCTTTCAAACCTCAGTCGTTTGTTATCAGGCATTTGGGAGTCTTTGACACGCTGGAGGATCTCAGTATACTTCTGGGGATTGCCGCTATAGGCTTCATAAGGGGAGCGGTTTTTCTTCACCTCACGGTTTTCTTTTGCCATACATAAGGTTTTATTCATGAAGGAATCATCCAGGGTGAGACTGTATGGCAGTATATGCTCGACATCGACATCCGGCGAGAAGATCATTTCACGAGAGATAGTTGTGCCGGTATAGGGGCATTTCATCTTGCACTCTTCCCACAGTTTATACTTGACAATATCATCCCGGCTCGGCGACTGGATGCCGAACTCTTTTTTAAGTATCTCCTCAACCTGTTTGTTCTTTTCCTCTCGCTTTCGGTTGTTTTTGCTGATTTCTTCTCGTCGTATGGCAGAGTTTTTCAGATCGCGCGCCAATTCAACGTGAATCCTTTCAGGCTTACCGTAGGTTCTGATTATCGAGTTGACCACTTTCCGAGTCTGCCAGAGTGCTTTTTCCACAATGGGATTGCGTAATTTTGGCGGCTCATCGAGAAAAGCAAGATTCATCTCTTGAGTTCGAGGAGCATAATGTTTATAACCGACCGCCTCGCAGGCTTCATCATACCTCATACCTGCTTCAAGAAAAGGCAGCAGTTTGCGTATTGCTTTCAACGAAAGGCTGCAATAACCATCATCCAATTCAACCTCAGACAATTTTTCGGCGGTCAGGTCATCGAATTTCCAGTTTTCACGCATTCTTCGTCGGAAACCATTATCGCTGGTGATGGTGAGGATGTCAGCCACCAATTCGTTTTTCTCCTGGAGGCGGAACTTATCCCATCTAGTTCCGAAAATCTTACGAAGCTTGATTGAGGTGGAATTTCCTTGAAGATGCTTTTTTCCTCCCTCCTCGAGGTTGAACAATTCTCCATCGTGAAGTCCCAGCTCTCTGCGCGCCCTTTTCCAGTCCAGCTTTTCTTGTTTTTCAAGAAGTTTGAAAAGTACAGAACGTTCCTCTTCATATAAACGTCGATATTCCCGAGTTATCGGATTTTTTACCGTCAGATTATTCAGATTCTGGAGAATTCTGAAACGCTGGGCTTCCATCCATGCCCAGGAGGCTCGCTTTCGGTGCAACTCGAAGGTGCAATTTCCGATGAGGAATTTTTGAATCTTCAGATCTCTTTGAAAGAAGAGAGTGTCGCGGATTTGATTCTTATTGGCATCCGAGAACAGAATGGGGTGGAATTTAGCTTGACTCTCCCAAATACGCTCTAATTCCTCACGATACATGGTACGTTCAGTATGAATGGAACGGCGCTTTTCCTGACTTATAAGAAATTCTCCCAAGGTTCGTTTGTCACTGGAGGATAGTTTTTCCTTCAGTTGGGAGATTTCTTTAAGGACAGGACCTTCTTCTTTCTTCTTCAACTTTTCTATTTTTCGATTGCTTTTGAATCCGCGACGTTGGTTAAGGTGATAGATCACTCTGCCCAATTCGTATGGGGTCAATTGCGTGTCCAGGGCTCTGGTGCGTAATTCGTAAGGATCGAGCTGCATCAGTAGATCAAATTCCTCTGATTTTTCAGGTAGAAGCTGATGTCTGACAAGGAGATTGCGGATGGTTTGTCTCCTCATTTTCCGTCGGTAAGTTTGGCGTCGCGCGCCTCGCATCTCACGCCTGTTCTTGTTTTTCAATGTCTTCTGATCTGCTTCCGTAGCTTCCTGGAAAACCCTGACTCCGCAAGCGACCACTTTTTCCGGATTATTTTCCTGCCATTCAATCAGAGCCCATCCGATGGAATTGACTCCAATATCCAAACCCAAGTCTCGATTCTTCATTTTCTCTCTTGCCTCTCTTTTCTCTCTTTTAATGGTTGCGTGATGCGGTATCCTTCATTATAATCATACCGTCAAGTGTAACTGACCGATGCCTGCGTAGCAAAACACAATAAGAAGTTTTACTTCGCAGGATACCCTAAAAAGGGTAAACCTTTGGCCCCGTTTTTCGGGGTCATTTTTTTTAGTGCAATTTATCCTTGCCCAAAGAAGAAAATCAATTTATGATTCAAGAAACTTCATTAAATTTGCTGAAATAAAAACCTCCCAAAGGAAAAACCTTTGAGAGGTGTTCATATAATTGAACCTTCGATAGAGATTATTTAAACATCGACAAGTTCGGATTACTAAATGCCCACTCACCTCTTGATGATGTCAATACCCGGCTCGGGGAAATAGAAGCGCCAGATCATGCCTTTATTTCTCTGAGATGTGCACTTTTGAATATAATCTTGCCCGACTCGATAATAATAAATATCTCCACCACGCACATGATCAATCCGATGATGAGCAGGTGCCATTTTTCGGTCTCAAGAAATTCCTTGAGGTTGAGAATCAAGGCGTAGGAAGTCATAACTATCATAAGCAGAGCGGGGATGGCAGTATAGAACCATGGAGTCCGGCGTTGGACGAGGTAGACGGTAGCTATGATCAACACCAACGCGGCGAGCAGTTGATTAGCGGTTCCAAACAGGGGCCAGAGGATCATCCCGCCTTTTCCATAGATGAGAATACCGCTGGCGGGGTCGCGCATCGGGTAGAAGGCTAGAATTGCTGCGGTGATCACGGCAAGAGACGTCGCGCCGTGTCGTCCTTTGAGAATGTTTATCCTTGATTTTTCCGCTAGTTCCAATACAATATAACGTTGGATCCGGGTTGCAGTATCTAGTGTCGTTCCAGCAAAGGAGGCGACAAACATGCCCATCAGAGCGATGGCGACATTCATCGGAATGCCTAACCCAACGATCATGTTGGCGGAACCCTGGACAAACGCTCCCACTTTCGCCCCCAATCCCTCAGCCGCACCCCAGGAGGCGTAATGATGTAAAAAGGCGTCCTGTCCCGAATAGACAACACCTTTAAATTCATAATGCAATCCGATTCCAGCGCTGACTGCGACCAGCACCAGCACCGCCAGCACTCCTTCGAGCAGCATGGCGCCGTAACCGATCAGAAGGGCGTCATTCTCGGAAGCAAGTTGTTTCGATGAGGTTCCCGATCCGACCAGGCTATGAAAACCGCTGATAGCGCCGCAGGCGATGGTTATAAAGAGGAAGGGAAAGAGTGAAGGAGCGCCGGCGGGCGACAAGTCTACCGTCGGAGCGACAACCTTCGGGTGGGTGACCAGAGCGCCCAGGATCAACAGCCCCATGACGATAATCAGTTGGTGACTGTTGATATAGTCTCGAGGTTGAAGTAATTGCCAGACCGGTAACGTCGAGGCGATATAGCAATAGATGAGTAAGGCAATCGACCACCAGATCGTCGTGGGAATGCCAAAAAAATTTGGGAGCTGTATCGGTACTAAGGCGCCAAGAACAACAGTACTGAACAGGGCAACCAGGGCGATCACCGACCAGATGAATGGTGGAGCGTTTTTCCGATAGATCAACCATCCCAATCCAACCGCAATGGGAATCTGCAGCCAGACCGGCAGAACCGCTTGCGGAAAGAGGTCGAATAAAGCGGCAATGACCAGCACAAAAACCGCCAGCACAATGAGAAGCGAGACAAAGACCAGCACCATGAAGAGGATACGAATCCAGGGACTTATCAAATGCCCGGCAATGTCACCAATCGAACGTCCCTGATTCCGTACGGAAATCGTCAAGGCGGAAAAATCGTGCACCGCCCCCATGAGGATGGAGCCGAAGAGGATCCACAGCAGCGCTGGCAGCCATCCCCAGATTACGGCAATCGCTGGACCAACAATCGGTCCAGTGCCGGCAATTGAAGCATAATGATGACCAAAGAGTATCATCTTACGAGTGGGAATGAAGTCCCGGTCATCGCGAAGTGAATGAGCCGGTGTCACCGCGGTAGCGTCGATTCTGAAAATCCGGCGCGCAAGAAACTTCCCGTAAGTATGATAGGCGATGAGATAAAGAATTATGGTTCCGAAGATCAGTAAAAGACTCATTTTCAGCTCCTGTAAATGGTTGGCTCTTTTTTCTGCAACGCTGGGAAAAATATCATTTAATTCTGGTTTTTGCTATATATTAGTAAGGTAGCCCGGACGTGCCACCGTCCGGGATTAAGTAA
>CAZCRQ010000186.1:0-2861 GCA_964501095.1 uncultured bacterium
GGGACGCCTACGCTACCCCTCGCTATTCTTCATGTTCGTGATTCTCCGCAGGCAGAGACGCCTACGCTACCCTGAGGAGGGTTTATTGACAGCAAAGGATCACATCTTTATTTTCAGCAAAAATTCAAAACGACATCATTATTATTTTAATTTCACTCGAAGAATCCCTTTGGGGATCCAGACGGAGGTATTATGGCTGCTGAAAAATCTCATCGAACATCGGCATTCATTCCCTCACTCATTCCTCTACTTATTCTGGGAACGGTGATGGTTTTATATATCGGTTGCGGTCGAAAGAAAATCGACCGGCTACTCGGAGGGGTGATTGCGACCAAAATGGAACTGGTGCTTGATCCGGAGAATCATACACTCCAGGCGGAGGCAGCGTTGACCCTGAATAGTGCGAAGCTGGACACCTTTTATTTCCTTCTTCATCGTGATTTGAAAATCTCCAGGTCGCTGATCTCCGGAGGAGAAGCGCCGGCTTTAACCGAGTATGGAGAAGGCGCAAATTTGCTTCATCATCTGAAGCGGCTGGGGAAGGAAGTCTATTCCACCGATGAATATGATCATTTGAAATTGTACGGTTTTCCTTTGACGGTTGGGAAGGACGCCATTTCTCTTGAATTCTCCTATTCCGGAACCATTTATGATTCAGTTAAAATTCCTGAATTCAGCCGTTGGCAGATCGCTGATGAGACTACCGGAATAATCGATCCCCAAGGCGTTTTTTTAACCCCCTGGACAGGTTATTATCCGAGAATGGCAATCCAAAAAACTCCATATCCTTTCCACACCACGATCAACATCCCCCAGACGTGGGAAGCGATCGTTGAGGGGTATCTTGAGGAGAGAACACCTGGAAGGGTGATTTATAATAGCATCCATCCGATTGACGGCTGCTATCTCACCGCGGGACCCTATAAGCTGGCGACCATCAACCAGGACAATGTGGAAATCGCCATGTATTACTATCCTGGCAGCGAAGACCTGACCGAAAGCTATCTTCAGGCATCCGCCGGATACCTCGGCAAGTATAGCGAACTGTTCGGAGCTTACGCCTATGACCGTTTCAGCGTCGTAGAGAATTGGTTCCCGACCGGATATGGGATGCCAACTTACACTCTACTGGGCTCCCAAGTGCTGCGTCTCCCCTTTATCATCTTCACCAGTCTAGGGCATGAAATTTGCCATAACTGGTGGGGCAATGGAGTCTTTGTCGATTATGAGACCGGGAACTGGTGCGAAGGATTGACCGTTTACTGCGCGGATTACCTTTATAAGAAAGAGAAAAGCGAGGAGGAAGCGAAACAATATCGTATGGATGTCGACCGTGATTATTCGGAATACATCCAACGCGGGGATGAAGAAGACTTCCCGCTTCGGGAGTTTACCGAGCGCACCACCCCTGGAACACGAACCATCGGTTATGGCAAGTCGATGATGGTCTTTCATACAGTAGAGCGGATAATCGGTGAAGAGGTGTTTTGGAATTCATTGAGAAAAATATATTCCCAAAAAAAATTCCAGATTGTAAGCTGGGGTGATTTCTTCAAGGAGTTCGAACGCGCCAGCGGGAAAAATTTGACAGAGTATGAACGACAATGGATCGATCGCACCGGAGCGCCGATGCTTCTCCTCGAGCCTCCCCGTTTCACAGAGACCGACGCTGGGGAATTTGTTGAATTCGATCTTATACAAACACAGGAAGGGGAGCCATACCTGCTACAAGTTCCCGTGCGGTTGACTTACAGTGATGGAGCTGTCCAGGATGAAGTGATCGATGAGGTGCATACGGCTCTTTATCATGCACGGGTAAGAGTCGAAAGAAAGCCGTTGACGGTTGAAATCGATCCCGATTTTCACTTATTTCGAGTATTGTCGTCGGAGGAAACTCCGCCTACGCTGGCTGGTTTCTTCGCTGTGGAGGATCCGCTCATCGTGATCCTGGACACACAAAAAGAGATGAAATTAGCGTACTGTGAATTTGCAGAGCAGTTGAATCGCAAGAGCACCAGGAAACCTGTTCTCGCTTCGGAGGTTAATCCGGATTCACTCAAAGGTGAAGCCATTCTTTATTTGGGAAAACGCGACCTCCTAATGGAGTGTAAACCTGGGATATGGAAATTGGGAGACCAGGAAATAGAGGGAGAAAATATCGTAACAGTCTATGCTTTACGCGATTCCCGCACCTCGACAAAGACCCATTTGGCGGTCTGGGCGGAGTCTCCTGGTGCCTTGCAGCAGGTGGCTCGAAAACTTCCCCATTACGGAAAATACGGTTACCTTGCGTTTTCGTCTGGAAATAATATCGTGAAGGGGCATTGGTCGGTCGAAACGTCGCCGTTGAAGGCTTCGATCGAACAATAGCTGGTCTTGGTTAACGAGAGAGGAGAATATCATGTCATACTGCCCACAGTGCGGCATTGAATACGACGATGAAGTCGAAGAATGTGTGGACTGCAACGGTCCATTGGTTGAAGGTTCGGCGGAAGAGATGTTCGACGATATTGAAGACACCGAATGGGTGGAGCTTGACCCTCTTCCCACTTTAGGTCATGCCAAAGCGGTGAAGGAGGAGCTGGATCAGGAAGATATTCCTTGTTATATCCAATCCTTCTTGTCAGCCGGCGATGATCTCGCTAGAACCAATTACGGCAGCCAAGCAATTATTGTAGTTCCTGAAGGGATGTACGAAAGAGCATTAGAGATTCAACAAGGAATTACTCCACCGGATGACGACCAGTTTCTGGTCGATCGCGATGATTATGAGGAATAAATGTAGCATGGGCGTCTCCGCCCATAAGATGATTATGAGGAATAAATGTAGCATGGGCGTCTCCGCCCATAAGATGATTATG
>CAZCRQ010000186.1:2961-5516 GCA_964501095.1 uncultured bacterium
GATGATTATGAGGAATAAATGTAGCATGGGCGTCTCCGCCCATAAGATGATTATGAGGAATAAATGTAGCATGGGCGTCCCCGCCCATAAAATGGAAGGGAGTCAAAATGATAGAGATCGTCGATGTTTTTGCGCGCCAGGTCTTGGACAGTCGTGGCAATCCCACGATTGAAGTTGATGTAGCTTTGAAGAATGGTTCTTTTGGACGAGCCATTGTTCCCTCCGGCGCCTCAACAGGTGAACACGAGGCGATAGAATTACGCGACAATGATACGAAGCGGTTCATGGGGAAAGGAGTCTCACTGGCGGTCGAGAATGTCAATACTGTCATTGCGCCAAGAGTGATCGGACGTGAGGCTACCGAGCAGTTGGAAATCGATTCACTAATGATTGAACTGGACGGCACGCCAAACAAGGGCAAACTTGGCGCTAATGCCATTCTGGGCGTCTCTCTGGCGGTCTGCCGTGCTGCCGCCGATGCCCTCGAAATGCCACTCTATCGCTATATCGGTGGAGTCAATGCTCACATTCTCCCCGTACCGATGATGAACATCCTCAATGGCGGGCAACATGCGGACAACAATGTTGATATCCAGGAATTCATGATCATGCCCCTGGGCGCACCTTCCTTTTCGGAAGCCTTGCGTTATGGATCCGAGGTGTTTCATCATTTGAAAAAAGTGCTGAAAAAACGTGAATTGAACACCTCGGTCGGCGATGAAGGAGGTTTTGCTCCCAATCTCGCTAGCAATGATGAAGCCTTCGAGGTTATTCTTGAGGCAATTACTAACGCTGGTTATGAGCCGGGCAAAGATATCTTTTTTGCCATTGATGCCGCCTCCAGCGAATTTTTCCGTAAGGAAGACAACCTCTATATCATGGACGGCGGAGCTAAAACACTGGATGCTTCCGGCATGATCAATATCTATCGTTCCTGGTGTGAAAAGTATCCGATTTATACTATCGAAGACGGCTTGGACGAAAATGACTGGGAGGGCTGGAAACAGTTGACCGATGAGTTGGGTGGTCGCGTACAACTAATTGGGGATGACCTGTTTGTCACCAACACGCGTCTTCTCTCACGGGGGATCAATGAGGGCATCGCCAATAGCATCCTGATCAAGGTCAACCAGATCGGCACGCTGTCGGAAACCTTGGCGGCGATCGATATGGCGACACGCGCCGGATACTCTTCCATCATCTCGCATCGCAGCGGGGAGACCGAAGACACCACCATCGCCGACCTCGCCGTCGCTACTGGTGTCGGGCAGATTAAAACCGGTAGTTTATCGCGCACCGACCGCATCGCCAAGTATAATCAACTGCTGCGTATCGAGGAAGAGCTGGGAAACGCCGCTAAATTCGGATTGGCTTGAGGTGATCGGAATTTCTGAAAATAATCTGCTCAAGCACCCCTTCATTCGTAAATTGAGAATGCCCTTTCTGGCTTTGCTACTCTTATCATTGATCTTGAGTATGATCTTTGATAAGAGTAGCGGTTTGCTGCATTTCTGGGAATTACGACGGGAGCGTGACCGTCTGGTTGCGGAAATTGAGAGTCTGAAGAACGAAAAATCGCAATTGGAAATTCAAATCGAATTATTGAAGCAACGCGATCCGAAAATCATCGAACATGAAGCGCGCCTGTTGGGAATGATACGGGATGATGAAGAAGTGTTTCGTCTGAATTATGTCACCCTGCCGGATTCAGTTGTTAGATAGGGAGCATTTCAACTATGTCAATGTATGATGATCTTGGCATGGATTACGACATAATGGTTCAATGGAAACGTCGGTTGGAGAAAGAGACACCTTTTTTTCAACGACTTTTCAGTGAGAAGCGGATCACTCGTGTCCTGGATTTGGGTTGCGGGAGTGGTCATCACGCCCGACTGTTTCATAATTGGGGCTGTGAAGTAGTTGGCGTCGATCCCTCGCCTACACTTCTCGAGATAGCACGAGGCAAACATACTCCAATTCTAGCGGAATTTGAACGTAATACGCAAAACAATGAGCCATCTCTTAAATTTATCGAGGCTAATTTCCTTAATTTCCCGCAATTTGTCCAAGGTCATTTCGATGGCATCTTCTGCCTCGGCAATACTCTTCCGCACTTAAAAAATACGGATGAATTGGAACAAGCGTTGTCCAATATTTTCGAGGTCTTGAAGCCGGGAGGTGTGTTTGTTTTCCAGAATCGTAACTATGATCGACTTTTAGAAACAAAAGAACGTTTTCAGTTTCCCACCACGCAACGTTCTGCCGACAATCAACAGATATTCTTTCGCTTCAACGATTTTGAAGGTGATAAGATTCGCTTTAACATCGTGCATTTCACCCAAGTCGGAGAACGATGGATCCATAAAGTCTATACTACAGAACTTTACCCCTGGCGTTTCGATGAATTGAAACGAAGCCTGCTGCAATCCGGATTCTCGGCGCTGGATTTTTACAGCGATTTTTCCGGCGCCCCTTTCGATACCCTAAGCTCCGCTGACCTAGTCGGACTTGCCCGACGAGGGGAATAACAAAGGAAGTAGAGCAGAATTTACACT
>CAZCRQ010000186.1:5526-6027 GCA_964501095.1 uncultured bacterium
TTACACTTGTCTTTAGAATATTTATAATGTTTTATTATCATGAAGCGAGAACTCACTCGGCAAATTCTCTTCGCGGAAGCAAAGGAATTTTCTGAAAAAGAATCAAAGCATAACGACAGTAAACTCTATGGTATTACAGATGGAAAAGCTGTCGGGACTTATTTTGAGCATAAGTTTAAAGAACTTTTAAGAAAGAAGTATATCTACCAAGAGAGTAGTTCTGCAAAGGGAATTGATTTTCCAGATATCAATGTAGATATGAAAGTTACAAGCATCAGGCAACCTCAATCATCTTGCCCATTTCGAGATGCGCGTCAGAAAATTTACGGATTGGGTTATTCATTACTGATATTTATCTATGATAAATCGGATGATCCAATGACTCAAACTGCTAATTTAAATATTGTACATACTATTTTTATCGAAGCAAATAAAACGGCTGATTATCAAATAACAAGGCAGATATTATTGTGGTGTCAGTCGTCCTCGGCTGACACCATT
>CAZCRQ010000187.1:0-6017 GCA_964501095.1 uncultured bacterium
TATCCAACGCAATCAAATTCCCTCCCGGACGACGGCGCGTCCGGGCTACCTGGCTACCTGCTTCCCCGGACGACGGCGCGTCCGGGCTACCTGGCTTCTCAAGAAATCAAAGAAAATAAACCGGTCAGTTCTGATCTTCAGAAAGTGATGTTGTTGAAGTAAAGTTTTAACAAGGATTTACAAGAGGAGAAGGATATAAACAATAGAAAGAAATGATATTTATACAATATATCGCTATTATCATTTACATCCTGTATTCTTTCCCCTCAAATTCGTTGAGCGACGGCAATAAGACTAGTGCCGAGAGGCAATGAGATATTATGTCTCATAAATTTCAATTCGATATCACTAAACCATTTGAATATATTATTTAATATTGAAATTGGAGGATGAACATAATTTGCAACAGAATTATTATCGCTTCTTGTCAGTAAACGTTGCAGCCATATCGGAAAGACTGCGAAGAAAAAAAGGTAATTAAGCTGTAAAATTCGTAATCCTGAAATTTCTATCAATCTTCGCAACTGATTTTTATCATATCGTCTTTTATGCCCAACCACCAGATCAAATTTTGACCATAATGCTTGCAGTGCTGGTACGGTGATCAAGAGATAGCCACCTTGACGGAGCTGGGCGACGGCATGTCTGATCGCGCTTAAGTCATCCTCCAGATGTTCGATCAGATCAAACATACCAACCGCGTCGAGGGGCTGAGCGAAGCGTACTTTTTCCATCCTCGAACAAATCAAGGTTCCACCGGTGCGTTGCTGGGCAATTTTCAAACCCTGCAAGTGCATGTCAATCCCGACCACATCCCAGCCAGCTTTTTCGATCGCATTCATCACATAACCATTCCCACAGCCAAACTCGGCGAATTTCCCTTTAATCTCTTGCGGTTTGAGAGAGAGTAAGACCTGCTGGATGAAACGGTTACGGGCGGCATACCAGAAGTGAGTCGTGTCCACTTCCGCAGATGCTGCCGCGCCATCCTCGGGATAATCCTGTGTTGGGGACTTATCAAGGACAAGTATGCCATCATGCTGTATCGCTTCATACCCGCAGCGGTTGCATTTTCCGTCTCTTGTCGAAAGAATTCCCTCCTTACAGGTTGGGCAGAAAAGTATAAAAGGCAGCATAGTATATAAATTGAGGTCGCGAGTGATTCGATAGTATTTTCAGAGAATCTGCTACTTGATTACAACAGCCTTTTTTGTCTCCTCCGATCCGTCATCAAACTCCGCGCGAATAAAATAACTCCCAGTCGCAAATCCTGTTTGGTTCAGGTGAAACAGATGCACACCCGGAGAGAAACGTCCTTCAGCCAGAGTCACAGTAAGTTCCCCCAATAGATTGTACATATAGAGTTTGAAAAATTCCGATGAATTCAGCGACACTTCGACTACCGCAGTCGAATTGAACGGATTCGGGTAGATTGAAAGAATTTCATGTTTTATTGGGAGATTATTCCCAGGCTCAACACTCAAATCTTGCGCCATTTGTATTGCCTGATAGGCATTGACTCTCCCATACCCAAGCTGCCAGGCATAAGTGGGATTTAGATCATCGATATTATCGCAGGTTGAGCGGAGGATAATTTCCAGATCAGTAGCGGTAAAGTCCGGGTTATAGTTGAGCAACAGACCGGCGATGGCGGCGATGAAGGGACTCGACATGGAAGTCCCATTTTGGTATGTATAGTCATACTCATGGAAGCGATTATTAGAGAAAGTGCTCATGATATTCTGTCCTGGGGCGCAAAAGTCGATCCAACCGCCATAGGAGGCGAAGGTCGATTTATGATCGAGCGGATCGGTAGAAGAGACCGCGAGGACATTGGCGTAAGCGGCGGGATAATTTCTCTCTGTCGTTCCGGTATTGCCCGCCGCCGCCACGAGGAGGACGGAGAAATCGCGAGCATAGCTGAGAGCGTGGCGGAGTGAAGCGTAATCATTCGCATCGCCCCAGGACATATTCAAGACCCTCGCCCCGTTTTCCGCCGCATATTGGATCGCCGGCGCCGCGTCATCCAGGTACGAGGTGGTGTTCAGGTTGCCATCATTGTCGAGATAGGCAAACATGAAACGTAACGGCAGATGGCGTACATTCCACGATGCGGACGCCACTCCGATTTCATTGTTGGTCACTGCCGCGGCGATTCCCGCTACATGGGTTCCATGACCGACGACATCGGGATAGGCATGGTTATCCCTCGGTCCGTAATCTTCATCGACCAGCGGATGAATCCAATCTGGGAAGATGTCAGGAGTCGCCGAGACAAAGTCCCAACCGGTCAAATCGTCGAGGAATCCGTTGCCGTCGTCGTCTATATTATTATTGTCTGTCTGATCCCAGATGCCATTATGATTGAGATCTTCACCCGGATTGACCCATTGGTTACGCGCTAGATCCGGATGATAGATGTCGCAACCACTGTCCAGAGTTGCGACAAGGATTTCCGATTCCCCATGATGAATGTCCCAGGCGTCGGGCAGTCGCATTCGATCCAAACCCCAGAGATTACGCAAACTGTAGTCGTTGGGTGTGGAAAACGGTGCGACTGGGGAATGCAACTCGACCGACAGGATGTCTTGCACTCCGTCAAGTTGTCGTGCAATTTCTTCAGGCGCCGTGTCGTTGCAGTTCACACGGAACCATCGGTTCAAGCCGTGTCGATACCAGCGTTCACGATACCCGGGATTGACAGGCAGGTAAAAAATAGGTTCCAGGGTAAATGCGACCGTGATTGCCCGATCCAATTCTTCTGGTAATGTTCCAGTTTCAAGCACCTGTCGTGAGGCAACATCGGTAAGTTCAACAACCAGGCGGGTCGGCAAGCCGGCTGCCCGAGCTGAATCCCATCCCAGAAGGATCAACATGCTGAAAGGGAATAAACTAAGCCGTTTCATCTTCTTCTCCGTGCTAGATTCAAGTCAAGGTTTTTGTTCTGCTTCATTATTGTATTATAGTATACCGTCAGTCGTCCCCAACTGACGGTACAACACAGGCTTGGCGTCAGCCGAGGACGACTGATGCCATTTCCTATAACTTTCAATAACATCATCAATATATTGATTATACGATAAAAAAGTACTGACCACAAAGTCACCAAGGCGCCAGTATTTCTGAGGATAGAATTCGCTTTGCAATCATCATCGAGATTCCCATCATACTCTCAACTTGTAAATGTGGTTAAAACCGGCATCAGTCTGGGATTGACTCGCCTATTACGTTTTCCGATAGTCTGGGGATCTCCAGTGATGTTGATGGTGGAGCCGACAATCGCTTGTCAACTTGCTTGCCCGCACTGTCCCACCGGAAGGGGAGAAATCACGCGTCCTCACGGGAGAATGACTTATGAACAGTTCAGGCGAATTTGGACAAGCATAAAACCTTCCCCGCTCCTGCTCCAGTTGTGGAACCAGGGTGAACCATTGATGAATGCTGAGATTTTCCCGATGATAACCTTGGCGGCGCGGAGCGGAAGCTGGGTCACTCTGGCGACTAATGTCGAACTCTTAAATAATGAACAACTTGCGCTTGAACTTGTCGAGAGCGGGCTTTATGAATTGATTCTCTCCCTAGACGGCGCCACTCCGGAAAGTCATGCGGCTTATCGTAAAGGGGGAAGTTTTGAAAATGTCAGGCAGGGAATCAGAAATGTCGTTGCGGGGAAACAGAGACTTAGGTCGAAAACTCCGAAACTGACCTGGCAATTTCTTCTTTTCCGTCACAATCTGGAGGAAGTAAAATCAGCGAAACGGCTGGCGCGGGAATGGGGTGTTGATCGGATCGTGTTCAAGACCGCGCAGCTTGAAAACCGTGCACGCGAAGAAGGAGAAACCTGGCTGCCGGATGATCCGCATCTGCGTCGCTATGACCTGGTTAATGATCGCTGGATCTTGCGACGTTCGGCTTCATTTTTTTGCAAACGCCTTTTTTCCAGTGCGGTGGTGCTGTGGAATGGCGATGTCGTCCCCTGCTGTTTCGACAAGGATGGGAAATATATCATGGGCAACACGCTGCAAAATGGATTTAAGGAAGTTTGGAAAAGTGCGAAATTTCAGGAATTCCGGAAGAATTGGATTCCTCGAAGACGCCCCCTCATCTGTGAAAATTGTACCGAGGGACTAAGAAAGCTGTATGTGAAGTTATAAAAGGAGGTTTCATGAACAATAAATTGCAGCAAGCAAGACAGGAATGGGAAGAGTCGGTCGCCTCGACGGTCCTTCCTCCTCATCCGGAGCGTAAAAAGGAATTCCGCACCGATGGCGGATATGTAATCGAGCGGTTGTATCTGCCGGAAGAGAGCGATTACTTGTCGAAACTGGGATTTCCGGGGGAATATCCCTTCACTCGCGGGGTTCAACCGACTATGTTTCGCGGGCGTTTCTGGACGATGCGCCAGTATGCCGGATTCGGTACGGCGGCGGAGTCCAATGAAAGGTACAAGTATCTGTTGAGCGAGGGAACGACTGGACTCTCGGTGGCATTCGACCTTCCCACCCAAATCGGTTACGATTCCGACCATCCCCTCTCTCAGGGGGAGGTGGGGAAAGTGGGGGTGGCAATTGACAGTTTGGCGGACATGGAGGTGTTGCTCGACGGCATACCATTGAACCGCATCTCCACCTCCATGACGATCAACTCCACCGCCGCTATCCTTCTCGCTCTCTATGTGGCGATCGCCAAACGTCAGGGTGTTCCGAAAGAAAAGATCACCGGCACGATCCAGAATGACATTTTAAAGGAATACATCGCGCGTGGCACCTATCGTTTCCCGCCAAAGCCGTCGATGCGTCTGATAACCGATATTTTCGCCTGGTGCCAGAATGAAACCCCGCATTTTAACACGATTTCGATCAGCGGTTACCATATTCGGGAAGCCGGAGCGACAGCGGAGCAAGAGGTGGCGTTCACCCTGTCAAATGCCCGGGCTTATATCGAAGCCGCGCTGAGTGCCGGATTGGAGATAGATCGTTTCGCGCCGCGTTTGGCATTCTTTTTTAACGCCCACTCCAATCTTTTCGAGGAAGTGGCGAAATTCCGCGCCGCCCGACGTCTTTACGCACGAATGATGAAGGAGACTTTCAAAGCGAATGATCCGCATTCCACGATGCTTCGTTTCCATACTCAAACTGCAGGGAGCACCTTGACGGCGCAACAGATCGAGAACAACGTTGTCCGCACAGCCTTGGAAGCGTTGTCAGCGGTGCTCGGCGGAACCCAGAGCCTGCATACCAACAGTATGGATGAAGCCCTTGCCTTGCCGACGGAAAGATCGGTGCGTACCGCCCTCCGCACACAGCAAGTAATCGCCTATGAGTCCGGAGTGACCGATACTGTCGATCCCCTCGCCGGAAGCTATTATGTCGAACGACTAACCGATGAGATCGAAGCCCGGGCGGAGGAATTGATGCGGCAGGTGAATGATATGGGCGGAAGCGTGGAAGCAATTGAAAGGGGATATTTCCAGGATGCCATCGCTAAGAGTGCCTATCAGTGCCAGAAAGCCATCGAGAGCAAGGAAAAGATTATTGTCGGCGTCAATCTGTTTATTGAAGAGGAGGAGTCGCACGAAGACCTTTTAAAGGTGGATGAAGCTGAAGAACGCAATCAGGTGGAAAAACTGCAAATTATACGTCGCACAAAACGCACGCAGGAATTTGTCGATCGCACCTCCGACCGTCTACGTTTTGCGGCGCAAGGGACTCAAAACTTAATGCCAATCATTCTTGAAGCGGTTGAAGGGTATATGACAATCGGCGAGGTCTGCAGTGCATTGGAGGATGTCTGGGGTACTTATTAGGACAAAACGTATTTTGTATCATAGATTTAACAGCTTTGCTTCTTGGCGTCTTTGCGGTGAAAGAGAAAAGCCTAGTCAGCCGCTACCTATCCCCATCCCAGGGGAAGCCCTCCCAGGGATCGACACCGGGCGGGATATAATACTGAAAATCCCAGTCGAAATGGCTGTAAACATAATAGCCCTGCCCAGGCTGGAATTCACCAATTGTATC
>CAZCRQ010000188.1:0-5990 GCA_964501095.1 uncultured bacterium
TCTCACTCTATTATATTTCCATCGCGTTTCAAAATCTATCTGCAGTATGCTTCTTCTTACACGGACACATGGATCATCGGACATGGTGTTCCAGAATTCTTCGATAATGCCCACGAGTTACGAGATCCCGCCTTAGCATTCTGTTGTATACTGCACAGGGAGTATGATTCTTCCTGTACTGCACGGTTTGCTTCATCTGAACATAATACTGGTTTTAATTATCGAGACAACTCCGGTTGCTAAACTTACTTTGTGTCGGATAACCGAAGTTGTCATCCAGATACCGGAGACCTATTCATGAATCCTGACTTGGAACCATCGAAGCCTTTAAGTGAATCCCCCGCTATTAGATGCACCACAAAAACAGCTTGGATTCTTGTTCTCCTGCTGCTTCTGATTCTCCTCTGTTTTATGAATGAACCGATGGTGAAACATCTCTTGAACAATGGCAAAGCAATAAGAAGTAATGATTTACGAGGCGGATTGTTGGTTTTGGATCTTGCCTTGATCGTGTTGATTTATGTTGTTATTCGTCGGCGACAGAACTTCAATCTAAATCTTCTCTTCATCCAGATTTGCGCCGTGCTCGCGATTTGGGCGGCGTGCGACCTGCTGCTTCATATCTCGATCCGGGTGCTGCTACCCTCGCGCGATCCGGAGACGCTGCGGAAAATTGTCAATAAACGTGAGATGTTTCCCGCGCACATGGGCGCGGAATGGCCCCTGAAAGATGCGTTGGAGAAAGGTCCCCGTTTTCTTGCCACCGATTATGTTTATGATCAGTTCCTGACCTGGCGGAAAGCTGAATTTCACGGCACCTATACAAACATCGACCGTGACGGCTTCCGTCGCACCTGGAACCCTCAATCTCAATCCCACAATCCGTTGGATACACTGTTTTTCTTTGGAGGTTCGACCGCTTGGGGAATCGGGGCTCGCGATGAGTTCACCATCCCCTCTTATATCTCGAAAATCCTCGATTCACTCGGCACACCGATGCATGTGGTCAACTGCGGCGAGTTGGCGTACATCTCCAACCAGGAATATCTCAAATTACTCTTGATGCTGCGGGAAGGACGTGTTCCCAAACAGGTGATCTTCTACGACGGTTTTAACGATGTCAGCAATGCCTACCGTAATAATTCCGCTGGTAAAATTAAATTTTATAACAATTTCAAGGAAGAACTTCCGGTTATCTCCAATCTTTTCAGCAGCAGAACGCTCGAAAGCCGCGGCGGGAAACGAATAGTTAAAGCGCTGATTACTATCTCCAGCTATTCGAAAATCAACATGACTATAGGGATTATCACGCGAAGAGTGTTAAATTTATTAACCAAACATGGGGAGAAGAATCTCAGAAAATACAGCGATCAGGAACTTGAGGAGTTTGCCAAACAGATCAAGAAAAATTACCTGGATACGGTTCGCGCCTTGCAGCGGATTTCCGACGCTTATGATTTCAACTATCTCTGTTTCTGGCAGCCGATGCTGTTGTTGGAAGATAAGGTGCTGCCGGAAGAAAAGTCCGCTTTCAGCTATTACTATTGGACTGAAGACACCTATCGTCGACGTCACTACGATTCGGTGAACCGTCTGATGCACACTGGCGAGGCGTCGGGATTTTACAACATTACCGACGCCCTGAAAGATCGCACCGAACCGGTCTACCTCGATCCGGTGCATCTCGCCGAAAACGGCAACCGCATGATCGCTGAATGTATTGTCCAAGTCATGCAAGAAAATAATTTTTTCAACCGTTAACCATTGCCCAGGTTGTCTGAAAATAGAAATAATCCCATTGGGGGTGCCCTGGACTACTTGTTGTCCAGGAGAAAAAACGTTGCTCGTTCCCACTCTCCAGCGTGGGAACGAGGAGAATAAAGGATGTTTAGATAAAACCAACAATTCGAGAAAATGATGAAAGTTTTGTTAGCCGATGCTACCGGTGATTTTTCACTCTACTCCATACGCCTCTTTTCCGCTTTGTTAAAACGGGAAGGGCATATAGTTAAAACCTTGTTCCTGCTGCCGAATCGCAAATACACAGACCGGCAGTTCGAGCAGGTGCATGAGGTTTTGGAAGATGTTGATTTGGTACTGATTTCAGTCTATAGTTTTGTTCTTTCTCCTGTCATCCAGTTCACCCGATTTATCCACCAGCATTATGATGGACTGAAAGTGATCTGGGGCGGACCGCATTGTGTCGCGGCGCCGGAGATGGCTCTCCGTTTTGCCGATGGCGTCTGCTATGCGGATGGTGAGACGGCGGTGGTCGAACTGGTCAACCGCCTGGCTGCCGGGGAGGATTATTTACAAATCAAAAACATGGCGTTTCGGGTCGACGGAAAAAACCTTATCAACGGTCTCACCCCCCCGATCGCCGACCTGGACTGCCTGCCTTTGGCTGTTATTTCCCTGGAGAATCAGTACTTCCTGGACGAAGGATTGAAAGAAATCCATAAACGCGACCTCTGCTTCCATCTGCCGTGGAATCCCGCGGGAGCACCAACGCTGATGACCCTGACGATGCGCGGCTGTCCTTTCAAATGCACCTATTGCTCCAACAGCTGTTATATTAAAATGTACGGTAAAAATCCCATCCGTTTTGTCGGCATCGACCACGCCCTGGATGAGCTGGAAATCATCCTGGATGAATATCATTTCTTTAGCTGGGTAAGTTTTCCCGATGATGATTTCTTCATCCGTTCGACAAAGAAACTTGAAGAGTTTGCGGAAAAATATAAGCGACGGATTGGATTACCCTTCGTCTTCCAAACCAGTGGAAATACATTCAGCCGCAGGAAAATGGACATCACTACGAGTGCCGGGGGGAAATTGATGAGAGTCGGGTTGCAATCCGCCAGCGAAAGAGTGTTGAAAGAAGTATTCAAACGCCCGATTTCCGCGGCTAAAGTCAAACACGCCATTGAAGAACTGGAATACTTCCGTCAACATCGAGGACTGACGGTGCTGGTGGATTTTATCATTGATAATCCTTATGAAACCGAAAAAGATATTGTCGAGAGCTATAAATTCATCTGCAATCTGCCGAAGAATCCTGTCCGGGTGATGATTTTCAATCTGGTGCTTTTCCCGGGTACGGAAATCTTCGACCGCGCCGCGAAAGACGGATTCATCGATATGGAAGTCGAAGATTCTTCAAGACGTTTTGTCAGATCGAAACTGGAGTACCAGAAAAACTACCCCACCTTTATGATCCACTTGGCGCGTTCCTTGTATCGACGGCGGTTACTGCAAATAATCCCGAAATTCATCCTCTATGCCCTGGTCAGCCCGCCGATTCTATGGTTGATGCATTTGGTTCCTAAAGTTGCCTGGGTCAAGCTGGTGAGAAGGATGGGTAGGAAAAAGCAATCTGCGAAAATGAAGTATATGCAGCAGGCTGCCCGGAGAAAACCAGCGCTAGAGTTGGTTGAAGAATAACTATTATGTATCAAAAGGGTGGTTCCTCGCTAAAACACACTACCCATTTGAAACAGCGAAGAACCAAAAGGATTCAGAGTGAAATTCTTCCCTATTACTCATCTGCTTATTTTATTTGGTTCTAGCTCGTCCAGATTAAGGTTGGATTCTTAATTTATATTCACACAACTCCAGATTCTGTTTATAATATTTATTTCCAGGACTAAGCTTCACGGCGGACTCAAATGCCGCCTTAGCCTGTTCTAAATTGTTCACCATGGTATAGAGCACGCCCAGCTTGTTGACCGCATCATCATCGTCCGGAGTCAAGGCGACCGCCTCGAGAAGCACCTGAATTCCTTTCTCGATCTCGTTGTTTTTCTTATAGGCATCCGCCAAGGATTTCATGTCCTCAGTGATCATTCGGTCGGGTAAAGCATAAGTATGAAGTGTTTCAAAATCAAAACGCTGCAATTCCTCATCGGTAATACCTTTCTCCAGCAACTTTAAAGTCTCCTGATATAAATCATCACGGTCTTGTTGTTTAAATCTGGCAGACGATTCTCGCAGCATGTCCAGGTACAATGAACGAACTGTCGGTTTTTGGTTCAATGCCTCTTGAAAACCCTGGATGGCATTCGGGTAATTTTCAAGACCCATATAAGCATTCCCGATATTCCGGTAGATGGTGGAGGTTTTAACTCCCTGGTCCAAAGCGGCGCTGAACATGACCAAGGCATCCTCTAACCTCCCTGACTGGGCATACAGCATTCCCAAGTTATTGTAAATGATCTCCTTGTTTGCATTCTCGAATCCAGCCGCTTTTTTCAAATAATAGATCGCCTGTTTCTGATCGCCGGTCAAACTCATCACTCTGCCAATGTTCATATAAGCGTCAGGAAATTCCGGTTGAATGGAAAGTGCGCTCATGAACTGCTGCATCGCTTCCTGATACTTGCCCTCTCTAATAAATTGCAAGCCAAGGATGTTATGCTTGGAAGCTTCATGGGTCGCCCCGAGACTGGATTGACTGGAAAGCCATTCGCTTTCAGAAAAAATGATGACAAAAAGAATCACTGACATCGGTCCAAACAGAACAATCCAACCCAGCCAATTCTCAAGTTTAAACTTCATGATCGTCGCCCATTTATGCGCCGCTTAACAAGTGTTATGCACCACAAACAGCACCTTTTTTCCTTCGCGGAGAAGTCGATTATACACCTCGCAGGCTTCCGGAGTCTTTAAAATTATGACCTGGACTCCTCGCCTGAATTGTTCGACAAAAATAAAAATGGAGCCTTGATCGAGAGGAAATCCTTTACCGCCTACTCCATCGGCGCCTGAACCGATAAGAAGAATATCCTCCTGACAGCTATAGAGAAATTCCTTATCCAAATTATTGAAAAAATGCTTTTTATCGACCAATCTCACGGCTCCATTCGGATAGATGAGATAATCGAAAAACACGATCGGGATGCCGCGATATACGGAAATGCCATAAGTGTTAAAAGTGAACGCCTTCTTATGATTGAGGGCATAGGAGGCGCCCAATCCGGCGATGATCAGAAAAATCGCCGCGAACAGAGCGAGACGGAAGGATTTGAATTGAGCAAAGTGAATCATCAGAAGAATAAAGCAGAAGAGAAGCAGCCCGAGGATGATGAGCAAAAGGGCATGTTCATGTTCCGTAAGCAGAGGGCTGACTAGCATAAAACTGGCACCAAACGCCCATATTATAATCAACGAGGCAAATGGATCATTCAAATAGTCGCGATAATCCTGTTTCCAAAGGTTTCTCCATTTTAATTCAACCGTTCCATATCCTTCATAAACAAATAACACCAAGGTAATGCCCATCAATGATCCCCAGGCATCCTTGCTTATGTCACTGATGTCGAAAATGCGATGGGACATAAAAAATTGAAAGGTCTCATCGAAGGTCGACAGTCCTATGGCGGAAAAGAAAGCGATAAAAATCATCCGATTGAGAGGCATCCGGCGCAGAAAAAAGGCGCGGAAAAAGAAAAAGGTATAAGCACTGTAAGCGACATAATGCCAGTTCTGCTGCAGGTCAAAATAGGAGAGATTGGCATAAAGGTCTTGTGTCTTATGACCCAGGACGATCATTATAAAAATGAACAAACAGGCGAGGACACGTCGAGATGTAATCGATTTGCGCTGCCAGATCAGGAAAGCGAGGAAGAGAACTATGGCAAACGCCAGCACATAGGGAACCGAAAGACCAAACAGGATGAAACGGAAATGGGAAAAGAGGTGAACCGCGCCCTGAAGATATTTCGTCACCACAATAAATGGCGTCATCACTACCAGCACGGCAAAGAGAAGATATTGAAACATCGGGATAGTACGGATATTCGTTTTCTTCTTTCGTCTCGTGCTCATGTTGAACTCTTCCTGACAGTTATCGATGGTTGGACATAAGATTACGAACCCAAATAAGGAGTAATATAATAACGCATCATTAGGTTCAAGCGGGCTTTCTCCAATTGAAGCGAGCTACATAGGGTAGCGTAAGCCTCCGTGCTGGCGAGAGGGGTGAGGGGTGA
>CAZCRQ010000189.1:0-5989 GCA_964501095.1 uncultured bacterium
GCATCAATTATGAGAATATTTTCCGGAATATTTCTGATTATCAGCATTATTTTGTTAATTTCTCCAACAGGCGAGATTATCTATGCGGACGAGATGTTGACCATCACCGTCGGCGAAGGTCAATCTTTACGCGAAATTGCGGCGAGTTACCTGAACAATCCCAATCTCTGGGTGGATATTCTGCGTGTCAATAATCTCAAGTCGGCGGCGGAAGTAAAATCGGGGATGATGTTGAAAATACCGGCGAATGCGGTCTCGCGCGCCAATCAGCAAATGACCTCGGCGCTTGAATTTATCGATAAAGCAACAATGAATGGCGCCCGTCTTTTCGCCCCATCTATTATCGACGAGGCGAATGAGTATCTCGATCAGGCGAAATCGGCGAAAAACTCCGGAAATTGGGAGGAATGCTGGAGCTTGGCGGTTCAATCGACTGAGCAGGCGAAATATGCGTTGAAGATTTGCGATGAGAATCAGAATATTCCAGCGCAGGCGATTGTATACTTCCGCAAGGGGATGGTTCAAGCACATGGGGTGGAATCCCGAGCCTGGACAAACGCGCCGATCAATCAAATTCTGCTGGAAGGGGACAAAGTCCGTACCCTCTCGGAATCGAACGCCGGAATTCGGTTCAAGGATGAAAGTCGTCTCCGTCTCGAGGAAAATTCCCTGGCGGCGATCCAGAAAATGCGATATAACAACCTTGAAGAATCGGAGGAATCATCGATCAGTCTCCTTCAAGGTGATATTTTTGCCTTTCTTGGCGGGGCGCGAAAAGGCGAGCGGTTTGACTTGGACATCGAAGGTGTAGATACCAAGATCAATTCCTCACAATTCTGGGTGAGCAAGGATGAGGAAGCGGCGCGGTTTGCCAATTACGACGGCGAACTTTCAGTTACCAGTTTTGGGCAGACTTTGACGATGGGTGTCAATCAGGGGTCGATCATCAGCCGTGGAAAAGCCTCATTGATCAGTAAGCTCCTGCCGCAGCCCAAGCTCATCTCACCGGATATCTTCGCCCGGGTTTATCATAAAAAGATCGACCTGCGTTGGGAACCGGTGGAAGCGGCGCAGCGTTATTGGCTGGAAATCGCCAATGACAAATCTTTCAACCGTTTGTTACTTAGTAAAAAGGATCTTCGTTCCACCTCATTTGCCCAGCAGAATGTTCCGCAGGAGTTGTATTATTGGCGGGTGGCGGCGATTGACAAGTATGGCTTGCCGGGTCCGAAGAGTGAAATAAGAGTAGTGGCGGTGATTCATGATGATGTCCCACCATATTTACTGGTCACCTCTCCAAAGGATAACAGCATTGTCAATATGCAAACTCTGGAAATTATTGGTGAATCAGAGATCGAAGCAGTTATACTTTTAAACAAGGATACGTTGCGAGTGGCGCCTGACGGCATCTTCCGAATTAAAGTCACCCTGAAGCCCGGCGCTAATAAATTCCTCTTCCGCGCCTTCGACCTGGCGGATAATGAGTCACAGCAGGAGCTGACTATCCATTATCTCCCCGATCCTGATCAGAAAGCCTCAACTTTCAAAAGCGGAATGAGCCAGGTGGATGACAATACCTTCAAGGCTCAAGCCGGCGGCTTCATCCTGCGCGGACAAACCCTGAAGGGCAATCGGGTGACGGTGACTTCGCTGCAGACCAAATTCAAAGCTTCAACCATTGCCGATGAAACCGGTGGTTTCCAGCTCAATGTCCCGCTCAAATTATCCAAAGAGGATTTTGAACTATCGGAGGAGACCTTGACCGGGCTGAAAACCAGCGAACGGTTCACGGTGACGGTCGATGACCACATGCCGGTCATTCACCTGGAATCCCCGCTTCCGGTCATCACCAGCGATAAAGAACTCGATATCACCGGCAGGATCGGCGAGGGGAATCGTCTGCTCATCAATGATGAAGAAGCCCAGCTTGCCAATGATCAGTTCACCAAGAAAATTCCGCTTAAAACCGGCATGAATCGGATTCGTTTTGAAGCGCTGGATGACGTGAGAAACGTGACCATTATCGAAAGGAATATCGTACGAGACACCGACCCGCCCCTGGTGGAAAAGATCGATCTGTCGCAAAAGACCGCTCGCACCGGAGATCGTATCGTGATTACTGTCACCGCGAAAGATATGTCCGGGATGAAACGTGCCGCGCCTTATACTATTCAAATTGGTGGATTCACTTACAACGGCTTCCTCGAACTGGCGCGGGGAGAAGATGAATTTCGCGGGGCATTCACCGTGCCCGAACCGGCAAACGGCGCAGTGCGAGTGAAATCGCTGATATTGGAGGACTATTTCGGTAATCGAAAGGAATATATTTATTGAACCACGAATGGACACGAATGTATTTAGCCAATAGGAAAAGAGTGATTGATCCCAAAGACATAAAAATAGTTACCAGATTAAAAAACCAGCTTCAGAGGAAAGTAAAACTGTATCCGGTTATACTTTGTAGTGGTGCCAATTGTCGTATCTCGTGAAGAATGGAAACATAGACCTGAACGGGTATCATTATTGGCAATGGCTGTTCGAGAAGAAGGTGTGTAAATTTGAAGGATGACGATTTACCGGCTTTAATACAATACCGTTTAGAACAAGCTCATGAAGCGCTTGAGGAGGCTGATGTTTTACTTTCCCGTGGTAAAACAACATTCGGCTCAGTGAATCGGGCTTATAGGTATTTTAACACAGATATATAGGATTGACATGATAAAGATACCAACGGTATTTCTAATCATTTTTTTTCTATTCTTCGCCTCAATAGTTTTTAGCCAGACTAAAGGTGATGAGGTTGTGGTAGTCGTTGAAGTCGGGCAGTCATTGCGTCAGATTTCGGAGAAGTACCTGAAAAATCCGGATCTATGGCTCTATATATTGACCGAAAACGGTTTACAATCACCCAGTGATGTCGTTCCGGGAACGGTGCTGCGGATTCCGGTGAAGGATATCCGTGAAGCACATGAATCGGTGGAGGAGGCGAATGTTTTGATTCAGAAAGCGGCGAATCAGGGTGCGCAGGCATTGGCGCCGCAGACTCAGCAGAGCGCGATCGAGTTGTTCAATAATGCCAAGGAATTGCGCACCGCCGGCAAATGGAAACGCTGCACGGAATCTGCCCGGGCGGCGATCAAGCAAGCCGAGCTGGCAATCAAGGAATGCGAAGCCCAGAGCAATCTCCCCAGCCAGGCGGAAATCGAATTCCGTCGCGGGCAGGTGCACAAACGCACTCCGGCGGATAATGTCTGGCTCGAAGCCCTGATTCATGCCCTGCTCTATGAAGGGGATAAAGTCCGTACCCTGTCCAAGTCGTTCGCTAAGATCCAGTTTCAGGACAAAACACAACTCCGTCTGGAGGAAAATTCGGAAGCCTTGATTCAACGAATGCGCTCAAATCGTCTAAAAAAGCAGGAACAATCCTCAATCCAGTTGCTTGAGGGGGATTTTTTCGCCCTTCTCGGCGGCTCGAAAAGCAAGGGTGACTTCCAGGTGAAAATGGAGGATATTCAAACCAACATCCAATCCGCTCAATATAGAATCAGCCGAGACAAGGAAGCAACCCGTTTTGCGAACTATGAAGGGAACATTGAAGTAACCTCCGCCGGGGCAACGGTCAACATCCTCGAGAACCAGGGTTCTGTAGTAAAAAAGCGCCAGATGCCGAGTAAACCATCAAATCTTCTTCCCAAACCGGTGCTTTTCTTTCCCCCGAACGAGTCGCGTCTCGATCCCTCGTATGACACCCTTCGCTGGGGACCAGTGCAGGATGCTTCGATGTATTTGCTGGAAGTGGCTCAAGGCGCGGATTTGAATAACATCGAGATCACGGAGCGAGTTCTGGAATCCCAGTCGAAGTTGCCGGTTACGCTTCCTGCCGGTGTCTATTCCTGGCGGGTGGCGGCGATCGATGTCTTCGATCTGGTCGGACCTTCAAGCCAGGCGAGAACTATGTTCATTGTCGAAGATAAATCTGCTCCGTACTTGATTCTTTACGAACCTAATGATGGGCAAACGGTTTTTCAAGAGACAATTTCCCTCCGCGGAGAAACCGAGCCTTCGACAAAATTAACTGTCAATAATACTCCGGTTCCCTTAGAAAAATCTGGTAATTTCAGCTTCGATTATTCGTTGTCCGAAGGCTGGAATGAGCTGCAAATAGTAACTACCGATCCCGCAGGCAATCAGACCAGAAAAATGCGCAAGGTACAATATATCGCCGAGCATGGAGTAACAGTTAAACCGGACACCTCCCTGGTGACCAACGGAGAAAATCATTTTCTCGTGCAGCAGCCATTCTTCACTTATAGTGCTTCGACTAATCCGAAAGCCTCGATCACGGCGAAAGCTGAAAACGGCGCTAACCTGGCAAAAGTCTATGCTGATGAGAATGGGTATTTTAAATTGACAATGCCAGTCATTGGAAACCAATTGAATTTTAACCTCGAAGTCCAGACGGAGAGCGGCGCAGCAGAGACCTTCGCCTATTCGGTCGAAGTGGATCAGACTCCGCCGTTAATCAAACTGGAAAGCCCCATCCCTAATGTTACAAACCAGGATTCCCTGCATCTGACAGGTGAAATTGTCGATGGGATCAACCTCTCCATCAATGATGAGTTGACGCCGCTTACCACCAATCGTTTTCGTGAAGTTGTTGCCCTGCAGCCAGGTACACAGAGAATCCGTCTGGTCAGCTATGACCAGGCGAGAAATGTTGCGGTTCTGGAAAAAAATATCACCTTGGACAAAACTCCGCCGGTGTTGCTCAAACTCGAAATCTCACCGACTACGGCATCCGGTGGAAAACCAATAACGATAAATGTGCAGGCTAAGGATGAGAGTGGTCTGAAACGAACCGCTGCCTTTACGATCCAGGTTGGTGAATTCAAATATGATGGTTATTTAACCTTGAAAGACGCGGACCTTTATTCGGACACAGTAACTTTGCCTCCCAATGTGACTGGCGCAGTGAAAGTGATACACGTTATTCTGGAAGATCGATTGGGTAATGCGGCTGAGATAGTTTATTAGTGAAGAGTGAAATGTTTCTTAAATCTGTGAATAAAAACATCAACATTTTAATCGTCTGCTATGCTAACATCACCCGTAGCCCATTCTTCGCTGAATATCTCGCCAAGTTGTTTCAGGAGATTCCATATTTCAATAAAATGAATTTTGTAATTTCATCGGCAGGCATACGGGCGGTAAAAGGAGCCGGGGCGAATCAAGTCATCGCAGTGATTGCCAATATGAATGGTTTCAGCCTGAGAAATCATCGGTCACGTCCGCTCGATCAAGCAATAGTGAACCGTTCTCACTTGATCCTGACGATGGAGGAATCACAGAAAGAAGAAATTATCAAACAATTTCCCCAAATGAAGGAAAAAGTATTTACCATTTTGGAATTTGGACGAAGACCCGGCGAGCTGGAATCGATCGATGTTCCCGATCCAACTGGGATGGAAGTTGAAAATTATCAAGCGTTTATGGAACTCGCTCTCCGTGAAGCGCCACGGGTTCGCGATGCCATTGAATTTAGGTTCATGAGATAATAGGGAAAAGGCGAAAGGGCAAAGGCGTAGCATGGGCGTCCCGCCCATGAAAGGCGAAAGGGCAAGGCGTAGCATGGGCGTCCTGCCCATGAAAGGCGAAAGGGCAGAGGCGTAGCATGGGCGTCCCGCCCATGAAAGGCGAAAGGGCAAAGGTGTAGCATGGGCGTCCCGCCCATGAAAGGCGAACCACAAGCTGACTGGTGTCAGCCGAGGACGACTGACACCACAAGAAGGACAATACGACGACACCACAGAGTGTCAATTGCCTCTAACCGACATCTGAAGTCTTTTCTGCTTTGCTTCTTTGCTTCTTTGCGGTGAGTTTTTCATCTTAAAAGGACGATTTTTTGCGTTTCCGCCAAGCTCGCAGTATGGAGTCGTAGGTAATAGATACCAGAAGCCGCCGGCGCACCGGAGTCGCACCGACCGTTCCA
>CAZCRQ010000190.1:0-5920 GCA_964501095.1 uncultured bacterium
TGATAACCCAGCACTGTATCTGATTAACAACCAACCAAAGCAGAGGTTCTTCACTTCGTTCAGAATGACTTTTACTCGAGATTTCTCATAAATAAACAATTAATAATTTTTACATGTTATTTTTTCTCATCATCATCGATGATTTCATAGTCCGCGGTTTCCACATCGGATTCTTTCTTTCCTCCTTCTCTGGCATTTGCCCCAGCATATTGACCTGTTTCCTCTTGAGGAGCGCCCTGTTGCTGATATAAGCGTGTCGAGACTTCATTCCACACCTTCGCTAAGTCATCCGTGGCGTTTTTGATCTCTTTGGTGTCCGAACCTTTCAGTGCGGCTTCCACACGTTCAATTGCAGCATTCAACTTCGCTTTGGAATCGGGCGGGATTTTATCGCCCAGTTCCTCAATCTGTTTACGGGATTGATGAACTCTGGCATCCGCTTCATTACGAGTATCGACTTCCTCTCTCTTTTTCCGATCTTCTTCCGAGTGATCGCGGGCTTCCCGCTTCATTTTTTCAATCTCATCTTTTGTCAGACCGGAAGAGGCTTGAATCTTGATACTCTGTTCCTTGCCGGTGGCTTTATCCTTAGCGTTCACCGAGAGGATACCGTTGGCATCGATGTCGAAAGTCACTTCGATTTGGGGAACTCCCCGTGGAGCCGGTGGAATTCCGGTGAGTTGGAAACGTCCGATGGTCTTATTATGCATCGCCATCGGTCGTTCGCCCTGCAAAACATGAATATCCACTGTATTCTGATTGTCAGTGGCGGTAGAGAATATCTCGGCGCGTCGGGTAGGAATGGTGGTGTTTGCTTCGATCAGACGTGTCATCACACCACCCAGTGTCTCGATGCCGAGGCTTAACGGCGTGACATCGAGAAGAACCACATCCTGCACATCACCAGCTAACACGCCACCTTGAATCGCCGCGCCCACCGCTACAACTTCATCCGGATTTACGCCTTTATGCGGTTTCTTCTCGAAAAATTTCTCCACCGCTTCTTGAATGGCAGGAATACGCGTGGAGCCGCCGACCAGGATCACTTCATCAATATCGTTTATAGATAATTTCGCATCTTTCAACGCAATTTTGCAGGGATCGATCGAACGGGTGATCAGATCGGAAATCATCGCCTCGAACTTCGCCCGGGTGAGTGTCAGATCAAGATGTTTCGGACCCTCTTGAGTCGCGGTAATAAAGGGCAGGTTGATCTGAGTCTGAGTCGCCGAGGACAATTCAATTTTCGCTTTTTCCGCGGCTTCTTTCAGACGCTGGAGTGCCATTTTGTCAGTACGAAGGTTGATGCCTTGATCTTTTTTGAATTCATCCGCCATCCAGTCGATGATTCTCTGGTCAAAATCGTCTCCTCCGAGATGGGTGTCGCCATTGGTGGATTTCACTTCGAAAACGCCATCGCCGATGTCGAGGATGGAGATATCAAAAGTACCGCCGCCCAGATCGTAGACCGCGATTTTCTCATCCTTCTTTTTATCCAAGCCATAAGCCAAAGATGCCGCGGTCGGTTCGTTGATGATACGTTCCACTTTCAAACCGGCAATCTCGCCGGCATCCTTTGTCGCCTGACGTTGAGAATCGTTGAAGTAGGCGGGAACTGTAATGACCGCACGAGTAACTTTATACCCCAGGTAATCCTCCGCCGCCTGTTTCATCTTCTGAAGAATCATCGCGCTGAGTTCGGGTGGATTATATGTTTTATCCCCAATTCTTACCTGAGCAAGATTACCTGAACCGGAAATGACCTTGTAGGGCACTTCCCCTCTTTCAACGCTCACTTCATCATAAGCTCGTCCCATGAAGCGTTTGATTGAATAGACTGTATTCTCAGGATTAGTGATTGCCTGACGTTTCGCCGGAGCACCGACCAGCCGCTCACCTGATTTTGTAAATGCGATCACCGAGGGGGTTGTACGTGATCCTTCCGCATTCTGGATCACAGTTGGTTCTCCCCCCTCCATTACCGCGACGCAGGAATTGGTTGTACCCAAATCAATTCCAATGATCTTGTCCATCATTCACCTCTTATTCTTGTTCGTTTTATTTTCATTATGAAAAAATCACAATTGGGTTTTCCGAAAGCAGAATAGCAAACGTCGTACCAAGTAATTAGGGATGTTTTATTTGGTAATACTCACTACTGATATGACAAAAACTGCCAAATTGTCATAAAAGGGCAGAATACTATTCTACATACCAGATAAATCATTGAGAATTGATTTAGCTTGTTCGATGTCAGTGAAATGCAAATAAGTTTCTAATGAAGTAAAAAGTCGAGAGAAATTCTCCCTTGTCGCACCGATTCTGATTGCGCCCCTGATATGGCTGCGAAGCTGACGCGGGCGATTTTTTACGATCAATACAGAAATAATGGCAAACTCACGGGCGAGGATTCCCAAACCTTCACGTGACAGCACTTTCCCGTATCCTTCCACAATCATCCAGTCGGCAAGTTCGGGGCTGATCTCATGTGCGACTTTCTGCAACCGTTCCGCAACATTTCCGTAAATTTGGTTATAAAGCTGCCTACCGCGTTTTAACCACTCCTCCCACTGAGCATAAGAACCGGATTCAGTCGGACTAGCAACACCCTCCCATACCTGTTTCAACAACCTCATCCCTTCCAGTGCAGTCGGATAGCCATCGAACAAATAAGTCTGGAGAATAGCTTCCCGCACTTTTTCGCGGTCTACTCCAGCTTCGTGAAACCGGTTTATCGTTTCCGCGGCGACATCATCACGTTGAAGAACCAACGCTGCGGTCAACACCCCCAATTCAGCCAGAAATTGATTTTCATTATCCATAGTTTTCTTTAAACCATCTAACCATTAAAACACTAAAGAATCCTAAATGAATGGTTTGAATGTTGGATAAAGCAGGTTTACCAGCGCCATTAAAGAAACCGCGATCATTAAAATTCCTAAGGCAATCCACAATAATATCCTGGGATTTCGGTGCATTGTACCGAGCCAGATTTTTATTCGGTTTATCTCTTCACGTTTTTCTTTCGACGACTGAAGAAGATCGTTATCCTCCTCTCCCTTGATCTCACCACGCTCTGCTTCAATAATCAGGTACTTCAATCGCTTACGTAAACGGTTTGGTTTAAAGATGAGATACTCAAATACAATATAGAGTCCGACAGTGAAAAGAAGCCCATTGAAGCCCGCAATAATCAACCGTAAGATATTAATTCCACGCTCGGTCATAGTAATGTTGGATCAGCCGCGAACGACCGCCGCCTCCTTTGATTCCATACTCGATCATACTTGTTCTCACGATTCTGCTCTTAAGCCAACTCTCCCCTTTCCATTCGATGAACCTTATCTTAAGATGCTTTTAGGAAATAAAACGAAAAGTTATCAGTGTGAAACAAGTCAACCACCAGTCAAAACAATCACCGTTTCAGTCATTGGAGATGCTCGAATATTCACTGGTTCAGGCGATGATCGCTGATCGAACATCGTGTGTGTATGGAACTGAGCGAGTAAATCGACTCCTGCCTGGAATTCCAATCGACCAGGTAGAAAGTGAATTTGACCGTATTGAAGAGCTGATGGGCAGCCTGGAACGCGGCTCAACGCTTCCATTCAATGGCGTTTGTGAAATCCGTCCCCAGCTCAAACAGGCATCAGTGACTGGCTCAAGGCTTGATCCGTTGGAATTGCTCAAGATTTCGCAAACCGCCGGAGCCGGGAGAATTCTTCGCTCTTTCTGCCTCTCACATAAAGATGAATTGAAACTGATCACCCAACTCGCTTTGGAAATTCACCCTTTGAAAGAGTTGGAGGATGAGATTTTAAAGAAAATCGATTCTTCTTCAGGTGAGATCAAGGATTCCGCTTCAAAGACTCTACATAATATTCGCAGCCAACTATCCGCAAATCAAATAAGATACCGCAAGAAGCTCGACCAGATAATATCCGGTTGTCAAGCAAAGGACTGGTTGTTGGAGACGGAGTATACACTTCGAGAAGGACGTTATGTTTTGGCGGTTAAGTCGCAATATCGCAGCAAGATAAAGGGAATCCTTCATGGCATTTCATCAACCGGCGGCACGGCATTCCTCGAACCTGAAGAACTTGTTGACCTGGGGAATGAGAAACGGAAACTCGAGGAAGAAGAGATCATCGAGATCATGAAGATTCTCGATGCGCTCACTTCATTGGTGCGTGATAACAGTACATTTCTAAGCGAGATGGTTGAAATCATAGGTCATCTCGATAGCTGCCAGGCACGGGGGCGATTCGCTTTGGAACTGAAGGGCAATCGTCCCCAATTCAGCGATGAAGAGCTTCACCTGGTTGAAGCGCGTCATCCCCTGCTCATCGCGCGAAAAGGGCTCGAGGCGACAGTTCCGCTCAATCTGCAGCTAATAAACGACAACCGCGTCCTGGTGATCACCGGTCCTAATGCCGGCGGAAAGACTGTCACTCTGAAAACCGTTGGATTACTTACAGCGCTGGCATCTGCCGGAATCATCCCTCCCTGCGGGATGGGGACAAAAATCCCCTTCTTTCAGCAATGGCACGTGGTGATTGGCGATGATCAATCATTGGAGAGCGATTTATCTTCTTTTTCCGGTCATTTGACACGATTAAATGCAGTTCTTCAATCACCGGTTGGATTGAAACTGGTTTTGATCGATGAGATCGCTGCCGGTACTGATCCCGCGGAAGGCTCGGCGTTGGCGATGGCATTTCTCCAAACTGCGGTGAATGAAGGTTGGTGGTCGATCATTACCACCCATATCGGTTCGCTCAAAGCCTTCGCACATCGCACCGCGGGCATCCGCAACGGCTCGATGCAGTTCGATCGCGCCAAGCTCTCCCCCACTTATTGTTTTCAGCCGGATTTGCCGGGTTCGAGCTATGCGTTGGAGATCGCGGCGCGGGTTGGATTGCCTCAGTCGCTGATCGAGCAGGCGAGACATTACTTGGGAAGCGAGCGCCAGCGATTGGAAGACCTCATCGAAGAATTGTCGCAACGTTTGACCGAAGTCGAGCATGACAATCGCTGGCTCACGATCAAACGCAGTGAAACCGCCGCGCTTGAGAAAATGTTGCAACAGCGGATTGAACAACTCGAACAGAAAAAGTCCAGCATGACCCAGAAAGCGGTCGAGCAGGCGGAGGAGCTGCTGCGAAACGCCAATCGCGCCGTTGAACTGGCGGTCAAAGAGATCAGGGAAAAACAGGCTTCCAGCGAGGCGATAAAGGCGGCTCATCGTTTGATCCAGGAGCAAAAAGATGAGATCGAAGAGACAAGTAAACGATTCCTGATAAAAGAGCGTCCTAAAACCAACGATGTTGTATCTCCCGTTCCCAGTCCAAGCCCTATTGCCGGTACTCGGGAGACTAAGCCTATTGATTCGACTGATTCGCCTCTTGCCGTCGGCGACCTGGTACAGCTTGAAGGCGGCAATATCGGGCAGGTTCTGACGATGAAAGGCGAAAGTCTTCAGGTCGCTGCCGGATATGTAAAAATTTGGATGAATAAAGATCAGGTGCAGAAGATTGACAAATCTTCGGGGCAAACTGACGCTGGGGGAGTTCGTATGGATTTGAAAATAAATAAAGATTCCGCGCCGATTCGGATTGAGCTGGATCTTCGCGGGATGCGATATGAGGAAGCCGATATTGCCTTGGATAAATACTTGGAAGACCTGACGCTTTCCGGATTTCCCTTGGCGCGAATTGTTCACGGCAAAGGCACCGGTACACTGCGAAGTCTGGTTCTGGAAAAAGTCAAATCACACCCTCTAGTGAAAGCTTTTCGGCTTGGAGAACCTGGCGAGGGTGGCGATGGAGTGACAATCCTGGAGATGCGATAATTAAAAGATACAGGATTGGAAGGATAATAAGGATAGACATGATGAAACTACTGCAATAAGACCACCTTG
>CAZCRQ010000191.1:0-5919 GCA_964501095.1 uncultured bacterium
AAGTGACATCCTGTAGAACAAAAACAAAATATCCTTCCCCAGGCTGTAAATTACCCAAGGTGTCGATCAGTCCGGGAATCCAGAGACGCCCATCATCGGTCATGACAATAGCGACAGACTCCTCGATCTCCGCCAGCGCCTCCTCGACCGGCAACGGCTCCGCTAAGGGAAATCCCATCCAATTCCAACGTCCCGCAAATAGTTCAATGGTAAAGTCCGGAACGACAGACGCACCTCGAACCAGCCACTGGGAATCAGATGAGCAGAAAATCTGGTAACCTTTGCTGATAGTGATATCGCCGATGGTATTGAGTTCGGGAGGGATAAAAATCGATCCATCATCCTGGTAGACAATTTCAAGATGAGGGATTTCGCCAAAGACCGATATGGCATTCAGATTATCAGGTAGTCGATAAGTGGAGACAAGTTCGAAGTAATTGCCTTGAAGGGGGATAGATTCCACCAGTGAAGAATTGTAAAAAAGTAGATCAATGACTGGTTCATCTTGTAGATACAACTGTTGATAATCGTTCCAATTATAATCGACAAAATAAATTGAATTGCCAATCGATGAACCGACAAAGAGTCCATCCAGTCCGGTAGCGAGAGCATATCCTCCAGTCAGGTTTTCCGGCAGCGCTGTATCCGGCAGCATGGAAGCAGCAAAATAAGCAGAGAGATGAGGACTATTCACCGCATACTCGTCACCGAGGACAATTTTCTCGGGTTCTCCATTCGCACGCAATAGAGCGATTTCTCCCGGATTCCCGTCCAGATTCACGGAAATCAAGTCATTGGTTTCGGGAGAAAACCTCCAGGCAGTTGCCGCCACACGTTCACCCCAACTTCGTCCGCTGCACAGGATATGTAAATGACCAGCGTTGTCAGTAGTCATCCATTGCGGATTTGTCCCAACTGTCAATGTTTCAGTAATCTCAAGCGTATTTCGGTCAAACAATGTTACCGTATTGTTATAACCGAAACCGGAATTGGCAACCGCGACGCCTTGGGGAATAGCAGCTAATCCCTCCGGTGCGTTCAATCCGCCCAAACAACCGATTTCCTCACCTGTATGTATATCTAACACGACTATTTCATTGGATATGAGCAATGAAACATACATTCTCCCATCCTGCACCAGGAGATCAAAAGGATTGCTCCCAGCATCCAAGGCATAGACCGTCCAGGCAACCTGACGATGTTCTCGAAGGGCATCCTCAATTTCGGAAAAGGGAGCTGTCCAGATTTCGCAACCCTGTCCAGTTGCCCAATCGCCGGAATGTACAATCCAGAGCTGATTATCGAATTCACGCAGCACATTCGCGATCTCACCAAGGCGGCTGATCTCGATGGTTTCTCCGTCAAATTGCTGATAAATTAGACATTGATCATTAAAACCGATAATGGCAAAGATACCCGGTTCATCGAGCTGGGCAAATACCGCAGAACTTCCTAATAGCAGCATAGTAAGACAAAAAAGGTAGGTAGATTTGTAAAACATGAAATCCTCCCGATTTCTGTCTCGCGGGAGGATCATGCCAGTAAAAAAAGAGGTGGTAAAAATAATAAGCAAGAGAAACCTCCCCCGAGGCGTGGTTAAATCAAGGTCGGTCTCCGGGCTTACGCTTCATTCTTCGGCGACGCCTTCCCAGGGAGTCCACCCTAAATGATGGTTTCTCACCAGTGACATATTGTCGCTATTATAATGCGCTTACCGTAGCGGGGGCTGCTCCCGATTCCCACGGGATTCCCGTTTCAGCCGTATAGCACCCTGAATATATTCGATTAAAAGAACGTGATTTTTAAGACGCGCTCATGGTGGTAATGATACACGTCCACTACAAATAAGATAGTGAAGACTGAGACTGATTGCAAGAGTGATCGAATATATCGGTATTGTTTTAATCGAATTCATCATTCCATCTCCTTGAAACACGTAAAACCGACCCTTACATTGTGAACTTTGGAGCAATCATGGAGACCGTGCATGGAAGAAGAGTTTGAGGTGCTGATAATCGGAGGGGGACCGGCGGGAATCAGCGCGGCAATTCCCCTGGCGCGTGCTGGATTTGAAGTAATGGTGGTTGAACGTGGAGAATATGCCGGCGCGAAAAACATGTTCGGCGGAATCCTCTTCACCCATCAACTGGAGAAACTGATCCCGGACTGCCTGGACGAGGCACCATTGGAGCGTGCGGTCACCAGGCGTCGTTTTGGAGTTCTCGCCGGTGATAAAGAAACGGCGTTGGATGTCAAGGTAACCCCCTGGCGAGAGAAACCATATAATCACACGATGACCGCGCTTCGGGTGCGCTTCGATCGCTGGTATGCGGAAAAAGCCGAAGCGGAGGGCGTCAATGTTATCCCGGGGATGATGGTCTCCGAACTGATCGTAGAAAACGGTCGTGTTGTCGGAGTGAAGATCCAGCCCGGGGATGAACAATTCCGCGCCAAGGTGGTGATCTCCGCGGAAGGTGTACATGCTTTTCTCGCCCGTCAGGTCGGTCTGATGCCCAAGGAGCTGCCCAAGCGTCATATAATCGCCAATGTCAAGGAAGTGATCGGTTTGCCGAAAGAGAAGATCGAAGACCGGTTTCTGCTGGAGAAAAACGAAGGCGTCGCCATGGAATACTTCGGCGACGTGGTCAAGGGTTATTTCGGAATGGGATTTGTTTATTCCAACGTGGAGTCCATCTCCATCGGAATCGGTTTGACAATCCATGATCTGATTCAATCGAAAGAGACGTTGAACGACTTTCTCGAGCATTTCAAACATCATCCTACCATTAGGAAGTTGATTGATGGCGGCGAGACTTTGGAATACAGCGCTCACCTGATACCGGAATACGGTTACAACCATCTTCCCCGAATGACAATGCCGGGATTGATTCTGGTCGGAGACACCGCCGGATTGATCAACGGCAGTGTTTATCACGAAGGAACTAATCTGGCGATGGGCAGCGGTCTTTTAGCGGCGCAAACCCTGATCGAAGCGAAGGAGCGCGGTCTCGACATCGGCTCCGGAGAAGCCCTGGCGCCTTATCGAAAAAAACTGGAAGATAGCTTTATTCTCAAGGATATGTTTAAATTCCGCAAGATGCCGGAGTTCTTCAATCATTTCCCCCAATATCTGCGAGATTACCCCGGTCACGTTACCCAGTGGCTGGCTGATTATTTCACCATCTCAGAAACTCCCAAGGAGAAAGTGGAGAAGGACATTCTCCGTAAGATCAAAGGCGATATTGGTTTATGGCGGTTTGCGGTCGATATGTTTCGGATCGGAAGGGCGGTGCGATGAAAGAGAATCCACGAATAATCCAAGTCATTCTGAAGCCCTTGGTTTTTAAGGGCTGAAGAATCGCGGTTTAGGAAAGGTAGTGCGATGAGAGAAAATCCCAGAACTATAGAAGACAAATTATATCTGCTTACCTATAAATCGGATAAGAAAAGTCATATTACTGTTGATCAGGAGAAATTCAAGGCGGATAAACGAAATCCGAGACCTATCACTTACGTTTGTCCTGCTAAAGTGTATGTCGCAGATGAGAACACCGGTGAATGCATCGTCAATTATGAAAACTGTATGGAATGCGGCACCTGCCATGTCACTTCCCCGGAATATGTCCATTGGTTCTACCCTGACGGCGGAAAAGGAGTTCATTACAAGCTGGGTTGATGAAGAGGCTACAGAAATACATATTTATCCTGGCGTTCTTCTTGTGCACACAGGTTTCATTAAGCGACACCGATCCCGCCGCCCAAATTAAAGCAGACATTGAGCGGGTTAGCGAGCTTTATCGGTCGGGACGGATCGATGACGCTGAACTGCTCGCCTTACGTTTGATAAATATCGCTTCAAATCTTTCCACGATGGATCGTGCGGAATTGTATCGCATCCTCGCCTTTATTGCTATTGCCCGTGACGACCGTGACCGCGGGCTGGAGTTCTTCCTCAAAGCCTTGGGTGAGAATCCGCAGCTTCGTCTCGACCGTGCGCTTACCTCCCCGAAGATTCTTTCAGTTTTTGAACGGGCACAGCAAGAGTATGAACAGCCGGATAGACAGCAACAACGTCAAATAGCGGAAGAATTAAGCGAGATGCCGAAATACCGTCTTCGTCTGGAAGCCACAACCCGCAGTTTGATGCTCCCGGGTCTCGGACAATTGCATAAGGGTCAGAAGAACCGGGGGATCGCTTATCTCGCCGCTACCGGCATCACTTTGGCTGGAGTAATTGTTTCACATGTAGCGGTGGTGCAGCTAAAGAATGATTACCAGTCGTCGCGAGAACCAGAGAAAGCGAGACAAAATTACGAATTATATCGCGACGCCTGGCATTGGCGCACCGGATTCACCTTCTCGCTGGCGGCGGTCTGGATCGCCAGCACCTGCGATGCTCTCATCACCGATCCAGCTCCTCAAGCGGTGCAACCCATTCGCTTGGGTTTTTCACCTGTTTTTCAACAAAAACAGTCTTTTAGCGTGTCCCTCTCGCTGCGGTTTTAGTGCAAAATCAGCAATGTTCATGCAAAACATGCATGATTGGTTCATTTATTATCCGGATTAAATTTCTCCCCATGACCCCCCGAGTCCTCACTTTATAAACGTAACCTACAATTATATAAGATGTTACACTTCTTCTCAATAGTCGACTCCAGAAAAGGCAGGAATTGGCACAAACGTTGCGCTGTTTTATAACGGAAGCATATTGGTCTTGATGCACCTGCATTTTGGGAAGGCTTCCTTGACCGCCCACGTGGCTGCGCTCCACAAGTGTATGAGATACCTGACATTGCTGTTTACACGGTTGGAAATTGGTATCGAAAACATTTGTTGCACTGTTCCTTACACGCATCTTTGAACTGTTTTCTTGATGACTTCCAAGCACGGGTTACAAGCACGGTTTCGGAGACGAATTACACGCATTGCGAACATGAATGGATGTCGGCACGGTTTTCCAGCACGGGTAGCACGCATTGCTTACACGCACGGTTTCTAGCACGGGATAACGAACGGTTGACGCACAGGAAGACAGCACTGTATCATGGACTGGATACCGGCACGGTTTACTCACATTGTCCTCCGCACCTTTCTTGCACGGGCGTCGATGACGGGATACGGGGCGATTGCCGACACGGATACTCGCACGGATCACTTGATCACGCGAATGGATCAGTTGGGACGATGTTGCGGTTTCCCTGGAAGCAGGAAGCCTTCCCTAAGTTTGTTTCTGGCACTGCCTTTTTTGTCTAGGTAGCGTAAACCTCCGTGCTTGCGTTCTTCCAACGAAACTAAACAATATCTTTAAGGTCTATCAATAATCAACTGCATACAAGCAGGATTTGATCTATATTTACAGGTTGCACTGAGACTAATACGGATTTCGTTTCTTGACCTTTCAGCCGGCTCTTTTGCCGGCTTTTTTAATCAGAAATGGGATTATTTCTATTTTCGGACAGCCTGTTTCTCGGGAATGACGCTTTTCTCGTTCCCACTCGGAAGCGCGGGAAACAGGAATAAGTGCTGTATCATGTATTAAACCGCTGTATCCATTCGGGAAGTTTGATCCAACACCCACGCTCCGCCGATTGAAACCCACATTCAGCAACTGCTAGACTTTCAATTCCATGCCAGACATTAAAATTATGGTGGATTCTTTTTTCCTGAACACATTCAAGGAAATTGCCCATCATTTCGATATAAGCCAGATTGCTGTCGATGGCGGGATTGTCCAGAATGGTTTGCGGTTCGGTGTCGTTTGCCGACTGCGCAGTAACCTTCATCGCAGTAAAATCGAAACGTATCCAGCCGTTTTCGCAGGAGATGATTCCTTCACGATGCCAGGGACGTTGGATATAATCAAGATGGATCTGGCTGATCGCGCTCCCTTTATGGCGGATCATTAAATCGGCAATGACA
>CAZCRQ010000192.1:0-5894 GCA_964501095.1 uncultured bacterium
GCTACCCCTCACTCCTCACCCCTCTCGCAAGCACGGAGGCTTACGCTACCCCTCACCCCTCACCCCTTGTCCGTCAGCTTTGTAAACCTTGACACGGCAACAGATATCCTGATTAAAAGTCAAAGGATCGGTATGATCTAAATCCATCTCGACAAGATCGTTGAAAAATGCGCCCTTGCCTTTGGCGATAGGCATGTACTTGCCCCAATGTCCCGCAACAGCGGCGATGGCGAGATGCTTCGGTTCAATACCCTCGCATAAAGAAACCCAACCCTTGACACGGTGCCCCTGTGGATTTTCCAGCCAGACAAAGTCCCCGTTCTTGATGCCCTTTTGCGCTGCCGTATCCCGGTGCATCTGAACCGCATATATATAGGGATCTTCCTGAGCGCATTCATCCAGGTAGGGATTTTGCTGGGTCAGGGAGTTACAGTGAACAACCGCGCGCCAGTAAAAGGTGTTCATATCGTACTCTGGATTTTCCTCGGTATGGGTGGGGCAGGGATACCAATCAGCCAGCGCTTTGAAACGCGACCAGTCAAAATTGAAAAAGTCCTTGCCACCGAACTCATCCCACAATTTTGTTATCTTCTCACCGGCATCGATGAAATATTCGAAATAGATCGGCACTCGTGAGGGATTGAACCATTTCCAATAGACATCTTCCTTACGTTTGGGCCACGTGAACAGCCCCCGTTTCTTGAAGTATTCCAGGTCATGTTCCTCACCGAAACGATCTTTCAGCAAACGGTCGCAAATATCTTCCCAAGAATGTTCCACACTCCCATCTTCAACAAGTTTGTACATCTTGTCTATCGGACCACCGTAACGGATGGTGATGGCATCGTTCAGCCCCTTGTAATATTTGCCAAGGATACCTAACCGTTTACAAATATCCAACATCACCTTGTTGAAATCCCGTCGTTCAAACAATGGTTCTACAACCGGCTGACGGATTGTCCAGCCCCAATCATCCTCGCCCTGGGGATGGGAGAAGGTTGAAGGAAAGCTGACCGCCGGTGTGAAACGCTCGAGGAAACAGGTGTCGGGAAGAACAATATCCGCCACCGCTTCTTCGAACTCGGTGATATAAAGTTGAAAAGAGAAGATGAACCTGAATTTCTTGAGGAAGTTCTCGGTCACTGTTTCGGCGTTGCCCATGGTCATCACGGAGTTTGAACCGAAATTGATCATCACGTCCGGTCTGTAAGGGATCTTGAACCGCTCAAGTATCTCGAACCAGTGGGGACTACAGATGGTGATTGCATTATATATCGAGGTGGGAAACATATCTTGTAGGTCGAGCCGGGTTGGAGGCTTGGGTTCCCGAAGCGGATAAGGTATATGGTCATAAACCCATGCCTTCGCCTTGAGCAAACCATCCGGACAGGGATATGGGATCTGGTATGGTTTGCCGGTCTTTTTATAGCCATCCTGCACTGTCCCCCCAAGTCCCATGGCGCTGCCATAGGTATCCGCTGCGCCTACGATGTGATTGACCATGTCGATGGACAAGCATGTCCAACCGGAATTTGTATGCCCCTGGGAGCCGCGGAAGAAATGGGTAGCTACCGGCCGTCGGGGAACCTTCTTGGGACCCTTCTCAGTTTGAATGGTGACAGTTGACCCAATCTCCGCCGCTTCTCCAAACTCCTTAGCGATCCGACTCACTGTCGCCGCAGGAACCCAGGTGACCTTCTCCACGTATTCCGGCGTATATTTCTTCACATGCTCCTTTAGCAGCTCAAAAGCCGGACGGCAGTCGACTCCATTCACTTTATACGTACCGGTGAGCGCCACTTCATGCGCTTTATCTTCATACTCGATCCGTGTCACGGAAGGATCGTTATGAACCTTTGGCTTGTTCTCCACCAGATCCCACACCAAAGGCTTGTTCGTTTCTTTATCACGCATGTATCGCCCGTCCGAAGGACGGATTAGATAGGGTGCGTTAGTCTTGTACATTAGGTACTCAGCGTCGTAGATGCCGTGCTCGTTGATCAGTGAGTTGACCAGACCCAGGGCGAGCGCACCGTCGGTGCCTACTCGGATGGGGATCCATTCATGCCCCTTAGAGGCTTGATTACTGATGAAGGGATCGAAAACAGTGTTTTTAAAGCCGCGAAAACGAGCGTCAGCCGCCTGGGTCGCATTCTGCACTGCAACATGCCCAGCGCCGTGACCCTTTGAGCAACCGAAGTTCAACGCATAATTGCAATGAGCGAAGTCGGGGATGATCGACCAGGCGACATGCATAATTCCATTCATGAAGTGGGCGCCGTTGCCGCAATGCAATCCGCCACCGGAAACCCAATAGTTTGGCGTGCCGAAGGCTTTCATGAAGCCGATCACACCGAAACGGATTTCCGATGCCTGGGTTGTCGTGGCTTGGAAGAAGAGACCGCGGGAATCGCGTCCCTGGCACTCTTTTAACTTCCCGACAATAATGTCCAACGCTTCCTCCCAGGAGATACGCACCCATTTGGGATCGACTCCGAGACCCTTCTCGGGATTGGTTCGTTTGAGCGGATAATTCACACGGTAGGGATCATAGAGCAGATGCGGGGATGCCAGACCCTTCACACAGATTGAGCCACGCCCGGTCGGCGCATCAGGATTGCCCTCGACTTGCGTCACTACTCCGTCCTGACGGCGAACCCTGATACCGCACATGCAGTAACACTGTCCGCAACAGGTGGGAATCCATACGTCTTCCTTTGTTCTCTCAGCTTCAATCATCGATTGACTCCTATCTTCTAATTACACCAAATGATCACATTCGTAATATATAATAATTCTCCCGAGAAATAAATCCTTCCCAGCTAATATCATATTCTCCGGTTGCGCCAAACAATAAAAAAGAGCTAAACCGTCTGCTTGACTCTTCAGTAGCAGCTCTGTCAGCTGAAATGAGGTGTCAACTGGAATTGGTTGACATCATTTCATGTAACACATGCTTTTCACCCATGACACGGGCGGGACGCCCGTGCTACAGTGTAAAAAATACTGTCAACTCAACTGCCAACGTCAACTCATGTGACGATGTAAACTCATCTGATACCGTCAACTCATCTATCGGTGTCAACTCATCTGACGACGTAAACTAATCTGACACCGTCAACTCATCTGACGACGTCAACTCATTTACTGCTGTCAACTCATTTGACATAGATTATTACACGTAGCATGGGCGTCTCGCCCATGACACGGGCGGGACGCCCGTGCTACAGTGTAAAAAACGCTGTCAACTCAATTGACGACGTCAACTCATCTGATTCCGTCAACTCATCTATCGGTGTCAACTCATCTATCGGTGTCAACTCATCTGACATGGATTGTTATTAGCGGGAGAGGAACTTAGACCTACGACTCAAGGATTATGATTCCGAGACATAATATGAGTGGTGAGACAACACTGCCCGTTTTTCTATCTAAGTCATAGATTTAGTGTTTTTCTGGCAGAAATAACTCAGGTTACTTATTACTCCTCTACATGATTCATTTGGTTCTGGCTCGTCCAGGTTAGGGAACTCTTAATGACATATTACTCTGCCTATTATACTCGCTTTAGCGGGCTCTCATTGACAGCATGTACAACATGCGAATAATCAAGCAATGCCCATTGTGCTTCTGTCCATTCGCTTACGGTATCTGAAAATTCCAAGCAGTGATTCAGAAGTTAGATATTGTAATCGTATATTGTAACAATTCATATTCAGTATTATAAAGCCTCATTTTGTTATTTACGGGTGACCTGTTAAATGGAAATGTGACGTTGGGAGTTTTTCGCATCTAATTTATTATCAATGAGATCAGGTTCTCCTCGTAGTCAACTAAAAGGCTCTTGACAGAATTGGAGGGAGCCTCTAACTTTCGACTTTGCTTGCGGGAATGGCAGGTTTTTAAAAAATGTAAGCGGGGCGTAGCGCAGTCCGGGAGCGCACCTGCTTTGGGAGCAGGGGGTCGTCAGTTCGAATCTGACCGCCCCGACCTGGTTGTTTTTCGGGGAGTTGTGAGAGGAAGAATCCATCAGTTCTCATCGATTCCCTGACGGCAGAGGGTGCTCGACTTTTACGTTGAGAAGATGCTTAACTGCCAGACGTCAAATATCACGAATGATCGAAAGGCTTCCGGCATGGCGCACCTTTGCCACGAAAACTGGATGCGCCAGTAGCTCAACCGGAGAGAGCACCGGCCTTCTAAGCCGGGGGTTCGGGGTTCAAGTCCCTGCTGGCGTACAATTGGCATTCTTTTGACTATTCTAAATCACGATGGTCCGTTTAGCTCAGTTGGTTAGAGCGCCTGACTGTGGCTCAGGAGGTCGCGGGTTCGAGTCCCGCTACGGACCCCGCAAATTATGACCCCATCGTCTAGAGGTCAGGACATCGGGTTTTCATCCCGGCAACAGGGGTTCGAGTCCCCTTGGGGTCACTTTTAACCGACATTTTCCTCGTTTCTGAAACTTTCATGCTCGCCTGGAGGTTTTTTCATTGTGCCAAACTAAAGCCAGAGAGATATTTCCTATCGGGTAGCGTAGGCGTCTCTACCTGCGAAAATGAGGGGTAGCGTAGCCGTCTCTGCCTGCGGAAAATCATAATCATAAATCGCAAGCACGGAGGCTTACGCTACTCTTCTTGGTATTGCGAAACTGAATATCAGCATTTAATGAGAAATGTCATAACCAACAACTTGCCAATTTCCCCGAAAGCGCCTATCTTTCAAAAGTTACGAACAGGTTCCGAAATGTGGTGTCTTCGTTCGGCTTAATGAAAGTGATAATTGAGGCGAGGATGGAGAAACTCCAGAAGATACAGCATAAAGCCGCAAGTTTTACGGGGATTACGATACTCTGCATCCTGTGCACTATGGGATGTACGTTGTATAAACCCCATGCGACAGAGAGTGATGTCTCCCTAGCGATCATTGTCGAGGGAGCCCATAGGGTTGTTATTAGACCTTACCTTGTCGAAGCTCTGGAGCGCCCGATCATGACACCGCAGGAAGAACCGCGATTCCAGCTTCATTGGGGGGATGAAGATTCACTTTTTAATTGCCGAAAATGGCAGAACATTCTCCTGATCGGCGCTTTGGATTCGAATGACCGGGTAAGTCAGAGATTAGCGCGAATGCTTCAGGGCAAAACATTGGAGGGAGTACGTGAAGGTCGATATACTCTCTTTAGAAAGAATAATGTCTGGGCAAGGGGACAGACTGTAATTTTTATCGTCAGCGCTACTCGCGCCAAATTAGCTAAATGGATTGAAGATAATAGTAAAGAAATTTACAAGATATTTTCAGAGGATCGAAATAACCGTATGCGCGAGCAGATTTACACTTTTCAGGAGCAGAAATCATTGGAAGATTCGCTTCGTCAAGCTCATGGATGGTCATTTCGCATCCAGCATGATTACAAGATTGTCGCAAACTCGAAATCGCCAAACTACATCAGATTACGTCGTGAATTGCCGGATCGCTTCCTGACCACCGCCTGGCGGATTGGCGAACCTAAGGAAGTCTGTCTGGATACGCTGTTTGCCTGGAAAGATCGCCTGGGACAATGCTTCTCCGATCCTATTCGAATGAATCGTCATTATTATTTTACTGAACATATTACAATTGGTGGATTACCAGCCATCAAAGTGACCGGTTTGTGGGAAACGATTGGACCAGTAGGCGGGGGTCCCAGTGTTACTTATCTTTTACAATCAGGCGGAATCCTCTATTTGCTTGATGGGCAGGTTTTTGCGCCGGATCGGGAGAAAGAAACTCTAATCAGACAACTGGAAGTGATTCTGGAAACTTTTCAGCCTCCGCCTATATAGTAGTCTTCTTTCTGACGTCATGTGCCCGGTCACCATGAAGGAACAGACTCTGATTTTACGCATACTATTTTC
>CAZCRQ010000193.1:0-5888 GCA_964501095.1 uncultured bacterium
GTGTGCCGTCAGCCGTCCTCGGCTGATGGGTGTGCCGTCAGCCGTCCTCGGCTGATGGGTGTGCCGTCAGCCGTCCTCGGCTGACGGAAAAATAGACTTGTTAGCTCCATCGTCCTTGTGTCAGCCGAGGACGGCTGACACCATCGTCCTTGTGTCAGCCGAGGACGGCTGACACCACGAAAAGTTACTCAAGGACGATGAATATCGAATTCCTTCATCTTGCGATGCAGATATTGACGTGAAATTCCGAGACTATCGGCGGCATGTGAAACATTCCAGCCATGTTTTTCCAGTGACTTAACTAACGCCTCGCGTGACTGCCGATCAGTAGTCATCTTTTTTTCCTGTAGGGAAGTTTGTTTCAATTTCTTCTCCATACGCAGCCTGGTGATCGCTTCTTTCGGTTTCGGTGACGTCACGATTCGTTCCGCACGTATTCCTACAGGCGCCTGAAGCGGTTCTTCAGTTTTAACCGGCTGGGCAATGGCGATCAGGTGCCGGGCTTGAACCTCGTTTCCAGTGCAGAGGATAAAAGCACGTTCTACACAGTTTTTCAACTCCCGAATGTTGCCTTCCCATTTATAATTAAGGATTACATCGATCGCTTCCCGTGAATAACCTTTTATATCACGTTTCATCTCATCGTTAAAATGGTTGCGGAGGTACTCGAGGAGGAAAGGAATATCTTCCTTTCGTTCTCGTAACGGGGGAATATTTATCTTCCTTTTCCGCAAGAGGTCATATAACTCGGGAAGGAATTTATGCGGCTCGACCAGAGGATCCAGACTGCTCTCGGCGGTGGCAATTATACGAACATCTGATCTGATCGGTTTTAAATCGCCGATACGAGTGATAACACCATTTTTAAAATATGCCAAAAGCGACTGTTGAATGTTCATTGAAAGAGAGTCGATTCCATCGAGAAAGAGGGTTCCACCGCGTGTGGTATAAAACAGACCCTGCTTATCACGTGACGCCCCCGGGAATGCTCCTTTTATATGCCCGAACAATTCGCTGGCGAGCAATTCCTCCGGCAAGGCGACACAATTGACCTTGACAAAAAGACCTTCCGCCCGGAGACTACCATGATAGATCGCTTTTGCCACCACTTCTTTTCCTGTTCCCCTTTCACCGATGATCAAAACCGGCGCAACACTAGTTTTCAGATCGAGAATCGCCTGGTTGATCGATTGAATTGCCGGGCTCCGTCCAACAAGAATCGGAGAGGGCAACTGACTAGCGACTATCTGCTGAAAACGGAAAAGACGGGTTATATCTTGTAATAAAACTAGTACTTCCTTCTTTCCAGCAGCGTAGGCGTCCCCGCCGACGAAAGGGCTTAAACCGGTCAGAAACACGCTTAAACGAAGAATTTTTCGCTCGATTTGAGGGGTTTTTATCTCGATAATCTCCCCTTCCAGATTCTTCTGCTCCAGAAAAACACGCTCTGCATGTTTGGCAATGGAGTTCATTAATCCGGAATACAGCTCTCTAATGTGGAATCCGATAATTTTATTCAAATCCAAGCCCAGCATCGTGCCGAAGGCAGCATTGGCATTGGTGATTTTCAAGGTCTCATCGACGTTGATCATGCCATCAGGAAGGTGATTGGCGACAAAATGCAGATAGGTCTCCAGCGATTTGACTTTCACCTGGAGTTGATGGAGGAGAGGGATGTCTTCTTTCATCTCCGTGTCCTTTTTTTCAAGAAGCGAGGCTTCTTCCTTAAAATCGCTAGGCTGCGTCGGCTGTCCCATTTCAACCAGGATCTCTTCAACAGGCTCTCGCACCCCGCCTGGTTCCTTTCTACTGAAAATATAACTCATTATGCCGATGAAGATAGCCAATAATCCTGAAAAGATAAAGAGCGAATTGCGCCGCACCCACCACCAGGAATCCGGATTTGTCATTATGGAAAAGATCGATACTCCTCTATCCGTGAGTAGAGGGATAAATATTCCAACCGTAGAACCAGTTTGCAAATAAAAAGGTTTTCCGAATAACACCCCTTGAAGACGTGCTAATGATTTGCCATCCAAATTTCGAACGTCAATAGTTTTCTCTCGAATATAATCCAAATATATAAGATGTTTAACTGTTAATGGGAGAATGGGATGCCAAGCACTCGGATTATTATAATTGCGGTTTTGTTTAATTTCACATTTCCCATTCAAAATAAAATTGTTTTTCCCGTCTGTGTGAATAACTCCGATATAATCATTTTGTGTTGTCGATAGTCCTCTAAATGGAGAAAAAACACCCTGACTTATAAGAATGGGATTCCCCGTATTTCCTGTTTGAAGATCAATCTTAAAGATTTTCAGAAGGCTGCTGTCATCTGGGGTTGGAGCGAATGTTTGACTCAATCCAAGGAGATCGGTTTTTTGCCCCAAATCTGCGAATACATAAGTTTCTCCGGGGAAAGCGAGTTCTGAAATCCATCGTACTGTCCCATTCTTCTCAATTTGGATAAACTGGGCATTGGGAGTGATTTTGGATGCAGTTAATGAATATCCGCCAAAGGTGAAGCTCATGTCGCCATCGGCATCAAAGTTCCAGATTCCATAGCTTGGTTCGATGGGGGAATCGAAGGAACCGGTTCGCACTGGAGGGGAACCCTTTCGATAAATATAGAGATGATGAAATTCTTCCTCATTCCGCCAACCGGAGAGGATTAAAAGAAAATGATTGTATGGATTGAACTTGGAGTTTCCCGAGTCGGACATTAGCCAGGCGGCATGGAGATAACGTACTTCACTTTTTATCGGGATGCGGTCGAAGGCGACATCCGGATATGCTTTTTTATGAAGGCAAACAGTCAAACTGTCATAGTAAACATCCGCCTCCCTGATTTGAGCAGAGGCAGGAAATGCACGTAAATACATCATTTCATCCAGCCCATCTTCATCTACGTCACCGCCAAAGATAGAACTCGGGAGTATGTTTTTCTCAAATTGGTGATGCTCAACCACGTGGAAGCTTGAGTCGTAAAGATCGTAATAGAGAAGCGAATCCTCCTGAACGATGACCAAACTCGGATATTTTTCGTTTAGGAGATTGCAACTTTCAATCAGGCAAGGGGAATTGGGAATTTCCATCAGCAATTCGCCAATGTATGGGTATAGTTCCGGATTTTTCCTTGAAATGTTATATATCAACATCTCATAAGTGAGGAGGAGCATCAGGAAAGCAAGGAGTAAGGGTGCCAGGGTGAGCAATCCGTGTTTTAAAAATGGTGGAGTCATTGGTTGAATATGTGTCGCTGATTATCTTTATCGTTCAACGTTCAATATACAACGGAAATTACGATCAATACACACTTTAAGAAGAGTATTGATTGACAGTTTACAGTTTATACGTAGCAGGGGCGTCTCGCCCGTGTCACGGGCGTCTCGCCCGTGTCAGGGTCTCGTTCATGTCATGGTCGGGACGACCATGCTACAGAGAATAAAGGCAAAAGAATGATTCGAGGTTACATCCAGATTTACACCGGCAATGGTAAGGGGAAGAGCACCGCAGCGTTAGGAGTCGCCCTCCGAGCGGCAGGTGCCGGATTGAAAGTGAAGATCATCCAATTTATGAAATCAGGGTACACTTACTGCGAATATGCCAGCCTTGAGCGCCTCAAACCACAGATTACAGTGGAAACCTTTGGAGATGATTTATTCGTGCTGTCGAAACAACCTCCCGCTGAAGCCGATATTCAGCAGGCAAAGAGTGGGATAAATCGCGCTTGGGAGATCTTCGAGCTGCAATCATATAATGTGTTGATACTTGATGAAATCTGTGTCGCTGTCTATTTCGGATTGTTGAAGGTTGAAGATGGATTGTGTTTGATCGATGCCAAACCGGAGAGCCTGGAGCTGATTCTCACTGGACGATACTGCCCGATGCAATGGATCGAGAGAGCGGATCTGGTTACGGAGATGAGAGAGGTGAAGCATTATTATCGAGAGGGAGTGTTGTCACGTCGAGGGATTGATTCCTGATTGTGGGGTAGCGTAAGCCTCCGTGCTTGCGGGGTGCCCTGCACTACTTGTTGTGCAGGGTGATGAAGCGACCTGTCCATATTTCCTGCACAACAAGTAGTGCAGGACACCCACGGATACTCGCGCTTATATGTTTATGTCTTCTGTTCTTTTTTACGCGCGGCGGGGAAAAGAATGTTATTTAGAATCAGACGATACCCTGGGCTGTTGGGATGCAAGCGCAAATCAGTAGGCGGATCACCGAGCTGGTGACGGTAATCCTCGGGATCATGCCCAGCATAAAATGTCCAGGTTCCTTTACCTGAATTTCCATGTATATATTTCGCTAAATTCAATCCTTCCATACGTCCCATAATTACTACATTCGGTTTGATCATCTCCTCCTGGAATGCCGTTGTCTGTCCCATGAAGCCCTTGATCACCGAAGTGTGATCCTGGGTGAGCATGGTGGGCACTGGGTCATATTTCGCAGAGAACTCGAAGAGGGTGAAATAATCCCCTTCATCCCCTCGAGTGCTGAATCCGGTACGTGGTGTGGCGTCGATGGTGGAAAACTCATATATACTGGGATCGGGGATCAACTCGAAATTCTGGAACGCCCAGGTGTTGTTGAAATTTAACTTTTTCTGTGCATTGGGATCGACCGGATCGCCGTCGAAGACACTGGCGCAGATGTCCACACCCAGTGCCGCTTGGGTGATATCATAACTGTCGGTCGCGCTGCACATGGCAAAGAGAAATCCACCCTGATCGACATAATGTCGAATTTCCACGACAACCGCTGCCTTAAGTTGGGAAACTTTAGAGAATCCCAAGCTGGCGGCAAGTTTCTCCTGATTAGCTTTTCGTGCGATATACCAATCGGCGCTGCGATAGTTTGCCCAAAATTTACCATATTGTCCAGTGAAATCTTCATGATGCAGGTGAATCCAATCGTATTCATACAATCGTCCCGCGAGCACATCCGGATCATAGACTTTATCATAAGGAATCTCGGCATATTCGAGCACCAGGGTCACCGCATCATCCCATGGTTCAGTATCCGGCGGCGAATAGACCGCAATCTTCGGCGCTTTTTCCAGACGGATGCGATCCATGTTACTCTGCTCGATCTCATCGTACGCTATGCCGACCTGGGCGTCAGTAAGCTTCTCCACCCGCACCCCCTTGATCAGGCAGAGACGTTCAATCTCCTGGTGGTATTCTATCAAAAACGAACCACCCCGATAGTTGAGCAGCCATTCCACTTCCGCACCCGCTTTTATCGAATGATAGGCAATCCCATACGCTTTGAGATGATCGGTCTGCGTTAAATCCATCGGCAGCAGCAGACGCGATCCTTGACTATTGGAAACAGCCAGAATTACTATAAGCATTGCGTAAATAATGATTTTTATCTTTATAAACTTCATATCAAGACCTGACAAAATGATAAGATCAGCAAAAGTAATATATTACAAATCTAACCCTCCTTATCCCTTATTCCAATCCCGATCCAGCATTTTGTTCCTTATCCGAACCGTCATTCTGTCGTTCCAATGTTCCAGTCAGGATAGGTCTCCGTCACGCCAATCCTGCGCCAATGGTACGTTTGTCGTATCGGGTGTCACAATGTATATTCGCCTGTTCGGAGGATTAGCCTAATGGTAAGGCAGCGGTCTTGAAAACCGCCGATCCTGACGGATCTTGGGGGTTCGAGTCCCTCATCCTCCGCTTTAAAAACAATGTGCTACAATAATTTTCGTGGCTTTTCGCTTTGCCTCGTCCATCATGCGGATTGAGGATTTATAAGTGCAGACAAGTACGATCCAATCCCTACAAGTTTGGACTCTCTTCTTGCTTCACTAGTAGACCATGTCAGATGTTTTATAGGAAATATCCCAGTTCCTGCGAGTGATG
>CAZCRQ010000194.1:0-5880 GCA_964501095.1 uncultured bacterium
AGCATGGACGTCTCGTCCATGACACGGGCGGGACGTCCATGACACGGGCGGGACGCCTGTGCTACGGAGGAAACAAGCGATTCACCTGACATAGACAATTAGTTGGTTTGTTAAGGTGTTCTGCAGGATCTGGCGCGATCGATTTTACCGCCTATGACCCTGCAGAACATTGAAGATCCGACAGAACGTTAAAAATCCTGCGAAACGCCAAAATGATATTTAAGGGAAAACCAGTTACAGTGTCAGCACCCTGATTCTTCCGTCATATATGGCATCTTCGGCGTCTTTCCCAACAGTCGGGTATAAACCGCAAGCGAACCGCGGTGATGAGCTGTATGCTCCACAATTGCATTCACGCAAGCTTTCCGTGGAGCGCACCCCATGATCGGATTGTCCGGAAGAAGACTCTGCAATTCCTTATCACTCTTCGATCCCCAGACTTTAAGCGCCCGATCCATGGTTTTGTTGAATTTCTCCCTCTCTTCCTCGAGGGAATTAGCTTGCATCACCTCTGCCATCAATCCCTCAAAGTTCATGTCGAACAATTTCTTGGAAAAGGCGCCGTCGGTGAACCAGTCGATTGTCTGACGAACATGAGCTACATGTTGCGCCACCGTTAACATCTCCTCCTTGGGTTTGAAGTTGGAATCCTCCTCGGTCAGCACCGAGATACTGGTGTTGAAATAGTTCCTTACCGGCTCTAACTCATACACAATCGGATTTTTTTCCATGACGAAACTCTCCTTTGTTACAGTGACTTTGACCTTTTAATTGAATAAGCATCAGCCCGATCAACCCTGGATCGAGCGGATAACTACCCTCATATATACTGAACAAGTGTATATAATATACGCTTCCATTTTTCAAGGAAAGAGGGTCGCAAGGTTAAATCGCCAGTCTCCGGAGTCAAACCGGTTGGTCGATCCACAGGCGTCCCCGTGTATCAGGCTGTCTGAGAATATTAGGGAATGACACCTCGGAAACCGTCAATACATTGTCAAACGGATTTCCAGCGCATCGGCGACCACCAGACCTTTCCTGGTGTAACACAGACGGTTCCCCTGGCGAACCAGGTATCCCTCATCGATCAGAGTTGCTAGTATTATGGGAAACCGATGTTTTCCGACTTGCTTTGCTGCGGAAAGGAGACGTTCTTCTTCCACACCCGCCACCATTCTTAACCCCAACACGACTTGCTCATCGAATCGCTGTGACAAGTCGAGTTCTTCGTGATTCTCTTCCCCGATACCGGTTTCCTCGACTGCCTTAAGCCAGCGTTTTGTCTCACGATGATTCCAGAAACGGCGATAGTAGCCATCAAAACCATGGCTGGCGGGACCGAGAGGCAGGTAGGGATGACCATCCCAGTAAGACAGGTTATGACGCGATCTCTTGGTCGGCTTTGCCCAATTCGACACTTCATAATGCTCATAGCCCGATTGTTCAAACAGGTCGCAGGCTGATTCGTATTGCGCCAACTCTGTCTCCTCATCCACTTTCAGTCGCTTTCCCGCCTGCTGCATTTGAGCAAAGGGCGTCCCTTCCTCGATGGTCAGCCCATAGGCACTGATGTGATCCGGCTCCCACTCAAGAATCTCTCCCAATGTCTCCGACCAGGCTGGCAAAGCATTGGAGACGTTGGCTCCATAAATCAGATCAACATTGAGAAGAGGAAAATCCGCTTTTTTCAGGGCGGAAAAAGCTTCCCGAGCTTCGCTGGCGGAGTGAAGGCGTCCGAGAAAACGAAGCACCCGATCATCCAGTGATTGCACACCGAGACTGATCCGATTCATTCCAGCTTCTCGCCAATCCTCGATTTTGTCCGGAGTGAAGGTTCCCGGATTTACTTCAATAGTACATTCGGCATTCGGAGTGAAAGAAAAAAGTTCCCGCAAGGAGTGAACAAGCCTTCTCAAGTCGGAGCCAGGTGCAAGAGAGGGAGTCCCACCGCCAAAGAACAAGCTGTGAACTTGCAGATCGCGCCAGGGAGACATTTTTGCACGTTCTCTAGCTTCAGCGACCATCCCTTGTAAGACTTCCCGCATCTCACCGGCTTGGGACACCTCACCAGAGGCGAAGGCACAATAAGGGCATTTACGAGCACAAAAGGGGAAATGAAGATAAAGGGCAAAGGTCGAGTGCATAGTGAAAAACTAGGGGATTAGAGGGATTAAAATCAAATTGGTTTTACGTAGGGATTCCCCCCGTTCCCGTTTTTCCGAGGGATTTTAGAGTTGAGGGCTTGTCTAGTCGAGGAAAAAGATTTATGTTTGCAAGCTATATACTTGAATCCAGGTTCAGATCCTGGAATTTTTAAACGTTGATAAGAACATCATTAAACCAACAATTGTCGGATGATGTCATTCACAGCAACTTTGGAGGCATTCATCCAGACGCAAACAACTCGAACGAAGGATTAGGAAATGTCTACGGGACCAACAAAAAAACACGCGACAGTTACTATTGAAGTACGTGTGCCCGCCACAATTGCCTGGCGTGGAATCACAGATGCGCGTGAACTGCAAATCTGGTTTTGTCAACAAGCTTGTGTAGATCCAACTCAAGAGAGACTGTATCAATTCGGAGGCAAATATCTGCCTTTTTTAAAGTATGAAGAACGTCCCGAGCAAAAACTGCTCGAAATGAATGCGGAGAAAATGGCTATTTCATTTCAATGGCCCCTTCGTCGACGGGATGGAGAAATCGTCAATACTGAAGTTCACTATCAGGTTTCTTCGATAGAGGAAAACTTATCACGTCTTTACATAACCCATATTGTAGGAATGGATGATCTCACTGATGATGATTTGAGAAATCTGTGGACAATCTTATTGAACGGATATGTATTTCACATGGAAGGCGCGGCGGGGTGGGTGCGTCCGGAGTTTACCCAAAAAAAAGGCAAAGAATTCCATCTCGAACTTTGGATTGCCGCCTCCCGTAAAGATGTTTTCGATACTATTACCTCTGTCGATGGGATCAAGGGCTTCTTCGCGCCACAGGTAAAGGAAGTCAAGCTTGAACCAAATGGTATCCTCGATTTAGGTTGGGATAAACTACCAATTCTGGAAGTGGAAGAGAACAGTAAGTTCTCCTTCGGTTGGCGTGAAGTCGCTGGGGAGGATGCCAATCTGGTAGTATGCTGGGAATTGAAGGATGAAGGGAATGGAACCCATGTCAGTCTCACTGAGGGCACTTTTACCGAACCTATCGTTTTAAGTTCTCGTCCCGATTATGACGGTTGGGCGGCAGTGATGAACGACCTGAAACGGTATCTTGAAACTGGACGGCATCCGATCTTTCTCTCCATTTTGATTGAACCTGTTGAGGCAACTGTTCCAACTGAAAATCACAGCAAAGAATGATTTTATAGGACTTATAAGACCATTGAAACCAAGCGGTCAGCCATCCTCGGCTGACCGCAGTACTTATAGGAAAAATTTACCTTTCACCCCTCTAGCACACTCCCATTCATCCCACCTCCAGCGATCTCCTCTGGATCTCTTATAAATATCCCATCTCTTTAAATAACAGGCAGTTAAATTCCCTTAATGAAAGTTCCAGTTTCATCGGAAAAAGCTCACCTACTCAAATACAGGGTATTAAATACGAGGCACGGCGTTTGCTTGAAAAAGTTCGCATGGTATCGACATTCTCTATCGAGGACGGCTGACGACACCGTTAATTTTCCCTTCTCTCATCTGCGAGTTTGCTTATGAGTAAGCTAGAAGCATCAGTGGTAATCCGTTGTTTCAACGAGGAGCAGCACATCGGACGTCTGCTCGCTGGAATTTTTTCGCAAAAGGGGGTTCGATTCGAGGTAATTGTCGTAGATTCGGGTTCAACGGATCGAACTTTGCAGATTGTTAATGACTATCCGCCGGTGACGCTGCTCTCGATTCGTAAGGAGAATTTCAGCTTCGGACGGTCGTTGAACTTGGGCTGTGACAATGCGCGCGGGGAATTTCTTGTCTTCATCAGCGCCCATTGTTATCCGGTGCGTACCTCATGGCTGTACAACCTGATCACACCTTTCGAGGATAGCCGTATCGCTCTCACGTATGGCAAGCAGCGCGGAGACGGCGCCACGAAATTCTCCGAACGGCAGATTTTTATCTAATGGTTTCCCGATCTCGCAAAATCCCTTCAACACTCACCTTTCTGCAACAATGCCAATTGTGCGATCAGAAGGTCGCTCTGGAGCGTGCAGCCTTACAACGAGGAAATCACCGGTCTGGAAGATATCGATTGGGCGAGACGCATCCTCGAGAAAGGTTACTATCTTAGTTACACCCCGGCAGGTGAGGTCGTACATATTCATAACGAAACCCCGAAACAGACCTTCAACCGTTATTATCGTGAAGCCATTGCCTTCCATCGCATGTATCCGGCACAGCGATTCTCCCTGAAAGATTTCTGCTGGTTGACCCTGGTCAATTCCTTCTCCGATTATCGGCACGCCAGGGCACTGGCGAAATTTCGGGAAAACTTGTTCGCCATTCCGCAATTCAGGATTTTGCAATTCTGGGGAACCTATCGCGGTTATCGTCAGAAGACGCTTACCGATTCCCTGAAACAGCATCTCTATTACCCGCCGGAGATGGGAAGAGTGGCGGAGGAGAATGAGCGGCTTGAACCAGCATTATGTGAAGATCGCATCGACTATTCAAAATTGGTTGCATAGTTTTTTGATGAATCTTGATTATGAACGAGATCATTGACATCTCGCCGCGTCAGGCTACAAGCTCAGAGTATGCCGGGATCTACTGCTCTAAAACCTGAAGCCTGAAGCCTGTAGCCAGCAGCCTGTAGCCTGATGCCTGATTAAACGAGGGAAAAGTGTCCCACAAAGTTTTAATCACCGCCCCCTATTTTCAGCCGGTGGTCAAACAGTATGAAGCCTTACTACGCGCCCACGACATCGAACTGGTAATTCCCAAAGTGCAGGAACGGTTGTCGGAGGCGGAGCTGTTGGAAATCATCGGCGATATTGAGGGAGTTATCGCTGGAGATGACAAGTTCACCGAGCAGGTTCTTCTTGCAGCGCCCCGGTTGAAGGTCATCTCGAAATGGGGCACCGGCATCGATTCGTTTGACTTGGAGGCGGCGAAACGGTTGAGTATTGCTATCCGTAACACCCCGGGCGCCTTCAATGAACCAGTCGCTGACCAGGTGCTTGGTTATATGTTGTCGTTCGCCCGCAGCATCCCTTGGATCAATGACGAGATGCAGAACGGCGGTTGGCGCAAATATACCTGCTTTTCCTTGCAGGGAAGAATCCTGGGAGTGATCGGTGTGGGCAATACCGGAAAGGCGGTCGTCCGTCGCGCTAAAGCATTTGAAATGAAGCTCTTGGGTAATGATTTAATTGAGATGCCGGGGGATTTTCTCGAAGAGACCGGCATCGAGATGGTCGATAAAGAGACCTTGATTAAATCAAGCGATTTTGTCAGCACCAACTGCGATCTAAATCCGACCAGTTTTCATATCATGGATGCCAAAGAGTTCGCGATGATGAAACCATCCGCTTATTTCATCAACTGCGCCCGGGGACGCTTGGTGGAAGAGTCGGCATTGATCGCTGCTCTGCAAGACGGGAAAATTGCTGGAGCCGCTTTGGATGTCTTCGAGGAGGAACCGCTGCCGGTTGATAGTCCATTACGTTCTATGTCTAACGTCCTGCTTTCCCCGCACAATGCGAACAGCAGCCCGGAACACTGGCAACGCATTCACCAAGCAACGGTGGAACACCTTTTACAGGAGTTGAACCTGGTAGTCCATGTCAGGTGATTTGACGGCATTATTTCCACCGTAGCACGGGCGTCCTGCCCGTGTCATGGGCGGGACGCCCATGCTACATAAGGTGGCGGCGGGACGCCC